>CALGIA010000110.1 GCA_937916005.1 uncultured Rhodospirillaceae bacterium | reverse complement strand
GCCGAGCCCGTTTTCATAGGGCATGGCCGACGGCGGGATCATGTTGCGGCGGCGGATATCGATCCGGTCGAAACCGCATTGCCGGGCTGCCAGATCGACCAGCCGTTCCAGGACGAAATTCACCTCGGGCCGGCCGGCGCTGCGATAGGGGTTGGTCGAGGGCGTGTTGGAGAGAGTCGCGCGGGCGCGGAAATATGTCGCCGGAATCCGGTAGACGCCGCTCATGATCTCGACGCCCTTGGCCAGCGGCACGAAGGACACGGTATGGCCGCCCACATTGCTGATGTTGGAGCCGCGCAGCCCGATGAAATCGCCGTCTTCGTTGAGCGCCAGTTCGGCCTCGACCACCAGATCGCGGCCCTGGTGATCGCTGAGAAAGGATTCGCTGCGTTCGCAGGTCCATTTCACCGGACGTCCGACGCGGCGGGACGCCCACGCGACCAGCGCGAATTCCGGATAGAACGCGTTGCGGGTGCCGAAATTTCCGCCCACATCGCGCATGACCACGCGGATCAAATCCGGATCGATGCCGAGCGTCTCGGCCATCTCGCGCTTCTGGCGGACCGATCCGCCGCTGCCGGCATGGACGGTATAGCGCCCGGTATCCGCGTCGAAGTTCCCGACGGCGGCGCGCGGCTCCATGGGGACGCCGGTCACGCGCCGGATCCAGGTATGGAGCCGCACCACATGAGCGGCGCGGGCGAACGCCGCATCGGTCGCGGCCTGATCCCCCACGTCGGAATCGACGCAAAGATTTGTCGCGAAATCGTCATCCCAGACCAGCGGCGCATCGTCGGCAAGTGCGGCGGCCGTATCGGTCACCGGCTTCAGGGGTTCGTAATCGATGTGAACCCGCTCCGCCCCGTCGCGGGCGGCGGCCAGGGTTTCACCGACCACCATGACCAGGGCCTCGCCGACAAAGCGCGCCCGGTCCGCCGGCAGGGCAAAGTGCGGCGTGCCGTGATGCGCGGAGCCGTCGCGGTTATCGAGCGCGATATCGGGCGGGCTGGCGATAACGATGTGGTGGGGAATCGAGCGCAGCCCGTCACCCAGCGCATCGGCCCCGGTCAGGACCGCCAGCACGCCGGGCACGGCCAGGGCCGCCACACTGTCGACCCCGACGATCCGCGCATGGGCATGGGGCGACCGGACCATCGTCGCGTATGTCTGGCCGTCGAGATTCACGTCGTCGCTGAACGATCCCGCGCCGGTCAGCAGGCGGCGGTCTTCCTTGCGCGGAACCGGGTCGCCAATGCGCGGGCTCGGCCCGGTGCGCGGACTCAGCCCGGTGCGCGAGCTCAGAATGTCCAAAGCCTTGCCCATGCGATCATCTCCCCCGCCGCCATTTTTATTTTCATGGTTTGACTCCAGCATTTGCGCCCTTCTCTCGCAAGAGGACCCATGCAAAAAAATTCCTCCCCCTCAAGGGGGGAGGAGATTCTTTGTTTCGGTCGCACCCCTAATTGTTGTCGAATTCTCGCCGGGTCAGGTGCCGTCATTGGGGTCATGATAGAGTTCGCCCACGATGCCGGTCAGGCCGGGGGTCGCCTCGGCCAGATGATAGCGCCCGTCACGATCGCGCCCGAGCTTGCCGTTTCCGCGCAGTTCGTCGAGCGCGACGGCGACCTCGCGGCCATCCTCGCTGCCCACGGATTCGACCAGATGGCTGAAATACATGGGCTCCGCTTCCAGCGCCTGTTCGACGGTCTGGAAGCGCGCCTGGCCGTTGAACACTTTCGCCGCGCAACGGGTCAGGCGGATTTCCTGGCCGCGACCGAACGGCCTTGTGCAATCGAAGCCCGCCTTGGCCCCGGTGCGCCGTCCGTCGAGCGAGGGGTCCATCGGCATGGACATGGTGCCGGTCAGCATGACCATGTCCTGGTCGGCCTGAAAGCGCGTGCCGAAGGCCCATTCGACCTGCTTTTCGTCATGGATATCGACGTCTTCGTCATAGACCCAGATATGCTTGAGCCGGGGGATGCCGCCGAACAGGGCGGCGATGGCGTTGCGCGCCTCGCCCAGCATGGTCTGCTTGATGCACACCCGAAGCGCGCCGGCCCCGCCCGCCGTGGCGCGCAGATAGACCGCGATGGGCTGGCGCGTCACCGCGCGCAGGATACGCATGGCATCGGCCTCGACGCGCATCGCCGTCATGCTGGCCGCGTCGGTCTGGTCGAGCACGAAGGCGGTGCCGTGCTGCAGGGTCTGATACATCACGTCGTCCCGCATGGTCAGCGCGGTGCAGGTGAAGACCGGGTCCATGTGGATCGCGCCGTAATAGCCCATATATTCGCCAAACGGTCCCTCCGGCTCCACATAGCCGCGTTCATCGAAATAGCCTTCCATGATGATCTCGGCATCGGCCGGGACCCGGATATCGTTGGTCAGGCTTTTGACCACCGGCGCGGTTTCGCCGCGCAGCGTCCCCACCAGGCTCAACTCATCCCCCGGAACGCGCGAGGTCGCCGCGAAGAAATCCAGCGGGTGACTGCCCAGGGTGAAGGTCACCGGCAGGCGTTCGCCCCGCGCCGCGCAGGCGGTGTATATGCGCTTGAGATCGGACGGCGCGGTGACATTGGTGCCGCACTGGGTGCGGTTGCGCAACGACAGCCGGCGGCTGCCCACATTGGTGCGCCCGGTTTCGGGATCGATGGTGTAATCGATGCCCGAGCTGATGTAGGCGCTGCCGTCGAATTCATGCTGCGGATGGAACGGCAGCCGGGTAATATCGATATTGTCGCCGGTAATCTTTACCGCATGGACCGGGGCCTCGTCGGACGGCACCTCGACCACCTCCTGCGGATTGGCGAGGCGGGAATGCAACTCGTCATAAACTCCCTCGGGCGTGGACTCGAACGCGGCGACAATGCGCGCGCGGCCCGCCATGGCCTTGGCGATCATCTCAAGCCGGTCGGGGCCGGCCTGCTTGAACAGCACCGCCTTCTCGGTATTCTCGATGATGGAGCTGAGATCTGTCAGCGAAACCGGATCCTCGCGGATTTCCACCTCGCCGAGATTGATCAACCGGTCGACAAACCGCCGCAACCGAAACTTCTCGAAATCTATTTCCGCCATGACATCTCTCCCTGTTAATCAGGTGAGAGCATATCCAGCGGGGCGGGCGCGGGCAATCGCCGCATTGGTCCGGGACGGCCATGGGCCTTGGGGGTCCGGGACGGCCATGGGCCTTGGGGGT
>CALGIA010000109.1 GCA_937916005.1 uncultured Rhodospirillaceae bacterium | reverse complement strand
CGCCGACGGGTTCGTGGTCTCGGTACCCGATATTTTCTGGCGCGTCATGCCGGGGCCGACGGCCGACATGGAAAAAGCCTTCGCCCGCTACGAAGCCTTCGATTTTGAAAAAGGCATGAGCGATGTGGAAGATCTGATCAAGGACCTCAGGGCCCATCCGCGCTGCAACGGCAAGGTCGCGGTGTTGGGTTTCTGCTTCGGCGGGCGCTATGCCCATCTGGCCGCATCACGGCTCGGCGCGGACGCGGCGGCGGCCTATCACGGCACCATGATCGGCTTGCATCTGGACGAGGTGGACAAGATCACCTGTCCGGTCAGCTGGCATTTCGGCGACCAGGACCCGGTCGTGCCGATGGAAGAGGTGGCCGAAATCCAGAAGGCCTTCGCGGGGCGCGCCAATGCGGAAATCACGGTCTATCCCGGAGCCACCCATAATTTTTCCATGCCGCAGAAAGACGGGTATCACCCCGAGGCCGCCGCGGCGTCGCGCAAGGCGGTGCTGCGCTGCTTCCAGTCCATGTAAGCGTCTGGAGAACAATCCGCGCCGGCTCTCAAAACGCCGCTAGTTGTTATAGCATTGATGCCAAAGCAACCGGACGGGATCGTCATTCACGAATTCAAAAAATGGATGACCGGTCCCGTCCGGCGTCACGACACCCTCGATATCGACATGCAGTTCGGCCTGACCGATATGGAATCTAGCATGTGAGGCGGCCCATCCCGTCGGCGCGACGCCCCGAAAGACCAGACGCACGGGGCCGACCGGACCGGACAGCGTGCATTTGATGTCGAGCGTCCGGCGTTCCGTGACCGGTCCAATAAAAAACCTCGAAATCGCCCCGGGCAGAACTTCATGAGGATGCGAATCTTCATTGACCATCTGGGCCCGACGCTGGGGGGCCGCCGCACCCGCAATCCCATCAGCGACCGGGGCGAGACAGAAAACCAAAAGAAACGCCAACCGCCGGACAACGCTTCGCGCGATCACTCCCATGGCTGAATTCCCCCAATGTGTTGAAAAAACCAGTGCGCCGATACCCTATAGTGTCATTATCGCGGAGCCCTCGGAAACCGCATATACTCCCCGACGGAAAACACGAATCAGGAGCCGGCAATGAAACTCGGCGTGGCGTTGGGCTATTCGGGGGCGGAATTCTCGATTGACGCGGACCGGATCCGCGAAATCGAGTCTCTCGGATACCATTCCATCTGGACGTCGGAGGCCTATGGGTCCGATGCGGTGTCGCCCGCCGCATGGATCCTGGCGCTGACCTCGCGGATTACCGTCGGCACCGCCATCATGCAGATGCCGGCGCGCACGCCCACCATGGCGGCGATGACCGCCATGACCCTGCAGGCGCTGTCGGGCGGGCGCTTCGAACTGGGGATCGGGCCGTCCGGGCCGCAGGTGGTCGAGGGCTGGTATGGCGTGGCGTCGGAAAAACCGCTGGGCCGGACGCGGGAATATATCGACATCATCCGCCAGATCGTGGCCCGTGAAGCGCCGCTGAAACATGACGGCCATCACTACCAGATCCCCTATGAAGGCGCAGGTTCGGCGGGGCTCGGCAAGCCGCTGAAATCCATTCTGCATGGGCCGCACGGGCTCAAGATCCATACGGGCGCGTTTACGCCCGCCGGCGTGCGTATTGCGGCTGAATTGGCCGACGGGTTCTTTCCCCTGTTCATGAACCCGGAGAGGTTCGATCTGCTGAAAGTCCCGCTCGAAGAAGGTTTCGCCAGGGCCGGTGGCGGCAAGAGCCTGGAAAATTTCGAAACACAGCCCTTCGTTCCGGTCAGCCTGGGCGACGACCTGGATTCATGCCGCCTGCCGATCAAGCGGCATCTGGCGCTCTATGTGGGCGGCATGGGCGCGCGCGGCAAAAATTTCTACAATGATTACGTGGCCCGGCTGGGCTATGAGGATGAGGCCAGGACCATCCAGGATCTGTTCCTCGACGGCAAGCAGCGCGAGGCCGTGGCCGCCGTCCCCGACGCGCTGGTCGACGACATCTCGCTGATCGGCCCGCGCGACCGTATCCTGGACCGGCTCGACGCCTGGAAGGACGCCGGATCAAAACGCCACGTCACAACGCTGGTCGCCAACGAAGCCGGCCCGGAAGCGCTCCGCCTGCTGGCCGAGGCATTACTGTAACGGTCCGGGAAGCATCCAAGCCATGCGGATGATCGGAATCATATTATTTGTGGCGTTCCTGACTCCATACGCAAAGGCTTCCGAGTATCGCGGGTTCGAGACCCGCAATGGGGTTACGGTTCCGACGGTGATTGTCGCGCCGGACCACCCCAGGGCCGTCGCCATATTGTTTACCGGCGGATCTGGAACCATCGGCATTCAGAAGGATGGCGAAATCCGCCGGGGTGGCAACTTCCTGGTCGCCAGCCGGAAAAAATTCGCCCAAAACGGCATCGTCGCCGTGGTCATCGACGCGCCATCGGACCAGACGGAGGGCGGCTCGGTAATGAATGATGAATTCCGCGACTCCGACGAACATGCCATGGATATAGGTCTGGTCATCGCCGCGCTGCGCAAGACATATAGCCTGCCGGTCTGGCTGATCGGCACCAGCCGGGGGTCTAGCTCGGTCGCCGCCGTGGCGATCCGGCTTCGGAAAGGCGGACCGGACGGCATTGTCCTGACATCGGCCATTTCCGTCGAACACAAGCGCGGCGGCAATCTTCTGGACATGGAATTATCCGCCATTCGCATGCCCGCCCTTGTGGTTCATCATGTCGATGACGGCTGCCACGTCACGCCAAATTACAACGCATCCCGGATCAGGGATGGCTTGACCGGCGCACGGGCCCGCGAACTGATCGCTATCAAGGGCGGAAAGACCAAGGGTGATCCGTGCGGCCCGAGATCACATCACGGATTCCTCGGCCAACGCGGAAAGGTGATCAAGGAAATCGCGCAATGGATCGCGGCGCACTGAAAGTGCCGGAACTCAGGCAGCCAGCGCGGCCGCTTCCTGCACGATTTTGGGAAGATCGCCGAACGGCGTATCGTTCACCAATTCCGCCTTCAATGTGGCGGCGGGCGCGTCTTCATGGAAAGCGCCGTACGTGGCTTGCAGCGTGTCGAACATGTTCTGAATGGTCTGGTCTGAATGGGTCATGGTCTTGCCTCCTGTTGAATTCATCCGTCGTCGGACATCTCGCGTCCAAGTGAATCTTGGTCCAGTCATGGTAAACAAAGTGTTAACAAACTTGTCCGAAACTGAACGGATCAGGAGCGAACGATGAACATGGAAACAGGCGTCGACGATCTTCGCCGGGAGCTGCAGTCGCGGCTCGCGGAAATCAAAATCGAAATCAGGCAATATCCGCCGCCGATAGCGGGATGCGATGTCCAGTTTCAGCTTCTGTTCGACGAACGGGGCGAAATTGTCCGCCGGCTTAAGGAACTGGATCCGGTGATTTAGCCGTCCAGATCCCATCCGATCCAGTTGCAGAGCGCGCGACCCATGATCAATTCCTTGTCCGACTGGGTCAGCCATGTCAGCTCCTCGGTGAACAGCGTCACGCATTGCCGCCACGAACACGGCATGCGCGTGATGTCCGTGCCCCAGAACATCCGGTCCGGCCCGAAGGCATCGTAAATCCCGTGCAGATAATCGTGAACATTGCGGAACGGGTAAGGTTCGGTGGATGCGCCGGGGGCGGCCGACGCCTTGATCGCCACGTTGGGATGTTTCGCCAGCGCCGTCAGCTGAGCCAGATTGATCAGGGCGCGATCGTCCTGCTGGCGCAACTGCATGCCCAGATGATCGACCAGCAGGCGAAGGTCCGGATGGCGTTCGGCGATCTGCCCGACAAGGGGGAGAAAATTTCCCGCCGCCAGCGCCAGGGGCAAACCGGCCTGTTCCGCCGCCGGCCACAGCCAGTCCAGCGTCCCGTCGGTCAGCCAGGCATCGCTTGCCGGCGGCATGAAGGTAAAGCGCAGCCCCAGCATGCCGGGGCGCTGGGTCCAGCCGTCGATCAGCGCCGCGCTGGCCGGGTCATCGAGGGGGAACCATCCCAATATGGCAAAACGGTCCGGATGGCGGCGCGCCGCCTCGACGGCGACCTCATTGGATGAGGCGTCCCAGGCCGGCGGCTGAATGACCGCCGCATCAATGCCGGCCTCATCCATTTCCCGCAGCAAATCATCGCCCGACAGCGCGGAAATCTGACGATGGGGCGGGTTCGGCATGCCGCTGCCCCAGATATGGACGTGAGAATCGACGATCAACATGAATTTTCTCCGTGTCTCTATGTGTGGGACTTGATCCCCATGGCGGCGCAATAGGCGGCCCAGATTTCCGCGGGCTGACCCACCTGGAAAATGAATTTGACCATGAAGCGCGCCATTCTGAAATTAGGATCTTCCGCTTCTTCACGGGTCGGACCCCGGTCAAGATAGGCGCGCTCAAGAATC
>CALGIA010000108.1 GCA_937916005.1 uncultured Rhodospirillaceae bacterium | reverse complement strand
TGTTCGGATCAACGATAAGCATATCGAGGTCATTGTTCGCCAAATGCTGCAAAAGGTCGAAATCACCAATCCGGGCGAAACAACCTATCTGATCGGCGAGACGGTTGATCGTAATGAGTTCGACACGATCAATGAGAAAGCCAGGGAAGATGGATTGGCGCCGGCCCTGGGTGAGCCGGTTTTGCAGGGCATCACCAAGGCATCACTGCAAACCCAGTCCTTTATTTCAGCGGCTTCATTCCAGGAAACCACGCGGGTTCTTACGGAAGCCTCTGTGTCGGGTCGGATCGACGGGTTGGTCGGGCTCAAGGAAAATGTGATCGTTGGACGGCTGATTCCCGCGGGAACTGGCGCATTTATGAACTCAATGCGCGAAATAGCGGCCCATCGGGACAAGGAAATCACCGATTTGTCGGCGGCGGCAGAAACCGCCAGAATCGGTGTGGAAGAGACCGAGGAAGCAACGCCGGCGGAATGATCCGTTAACGTTGACGCTGCCATGAAACGGAGTCCTCCGACTCCGGGGATGGTTAAAATAACCCGTGAAAACGCGGGTTTAAAAGACGCGATTAAAGCACGCGTTTTGCTTGACTGGTGCGGGAGCCGTAACTATATTGCGGCTTCCTTGGGGAAACTGGTGGTAGGGAAAACTTCCTAAACGCTGTTTCCGCTGTTAGGGAATATAAGTTAACGCGAGACCGTAAGCTGGTCAAAGACCGCGCATTTCTATGTGCGCGGTTGCCATGCGCCAATACGATCACGCCTTTTCAAGGATACCGACGTCTTGCCGACGATAAACCAACTGATTCGCAAGCCGCGATCCCCTCAGGTCGCGCGCAACAAAGTGCCTGCCATGCAGGCTTGCCCGCAAAAACGTGGTGTGTGCACACGGGTCTATACGACGACCCCGAAAAAGCCGAACTCGGCTTTGCGTAAGGTCGCCCGTGTGCGGCTGACCAACGGATTTGAGGTGACCAGCTACATTCCCGGTGAAGGGCATAACCTTCAGGAACACTCGGTTGTCTTGATCCGCGGTGGTCGCGTCAAGGATTTGCCGGGTGTCCGCTATCACGTCATTCGCGGCACCCTTGATACGCAGGGCGTTGCGGACCGACGGCAGCGCCGGTCAAAATACGGTACGAAGCGCCCGAGATAGGAATAGATTATGCCACGTCGTCGCGCCGCAGTTAAAAGAGAAGTCATTCCCGACGCCAAGTTTGGGGATGTGGTCCTGACCAGGTTCATCAATTGCCTGATGCAGCAGGGCAAGAAGTCGGTTGCCGAAAATATTGTTTACGGCGCGCTCGAATCGATTACGCAGCGCACTGGGCAGGAGCCGATGAAGACGTTTCACGAGGCGCTCGACAATGTGAAGCCGTCGGTTGAAGTGCGGTCGCGCCGGGTTGGCGGCGCAACATATCAGGTGCCGATTGAAGTCCGCACCGACCGGCGTCAGGCCCTGGCAATTCGCTGGATCATCGAAATAGCGCGCAAGCGTTCCGAAAACACCATGGCCGACAGGCTGTGCAATGAGCTGCAGGATGCGGCCAATAACAGAGGTGCGGCAGTCAAAAAGCGTGAGGATACCCACAGAATGGCGGAGGCGAACAAGGCCTTCTCCCATTACCGCTGGTAATCCCGGAATAACAAAGAGTTTTTGATATGGCGCGCACCACTCCCTTAAAGAATTATCGCAATATCGGCATCATGGCCCATATTGATGCCGGTAAGACGACCACGACCGAGCGTATTCTTTATTACACCGGGCGATCCTACAAGATCGGCGAGGTCCATGAGGGCACCGCCACGATGGATTGGATGGAGCAGGAGCAAGAGCGCGGCATCACCATTACGTCGGCGGCCACCACATGCTTCTGGGGCGACCACCGGATTAACATCATCGACACCCCCGGCCATGTTGACTTCACCATTGAGGTCGAGCGTTCATTGCGCGTGCTGGATGGGGCGGTCGCGGTGTTTGACAGCGTCGCCGGCGTTGAGCCGCAGAGCGAGACCGTCTGGCGTCAGGCTGATCGTTACGAAGTTCCGCGCATTTGCTTTGTCAATAAAATGGATCGGATTGGCGCGGATTTCTTCCGCTGTGTCGAGATGTTCAAGGATCGTCTGGGCGCCAAGCCGGCGGTGCTTCAGCTGCCGATTGGGTCCGAGTCTGACTATCTCGGGGTTGTTGATCTCCTGACCATGCGCTCCATCGTCTGGAAGGACGAAAGCCTGGGCGCCGAATTCGTTGATGGCGACATTCCCGATGACATGGCCGACATGGCCGCCGAATATCGCGAAGCGCTGCTTGAGATGGTCGTCGACCAGGACGATGCGGCAATGGAAGCCTATCTCGAAGGCGTCGAGCCCGATGTGGCGACCCTGAAGGCCTGTATCCGCAAGGGGGCGATCGCCGGCG
>CALGIA010000107.1 GCA_937916005.1 uncultured Rhodospirillaceae bacterium | reverse complement strand
GTATCCTTGCGTTCCTTGACCATCTTGATCCCGCCAAGTCGGGCGTTCTCATACAGCTTGGCCGCCCGGATGCTCCAGTTCAGGCCGCGATTGGCGTCGATCGCCTTTTTCTGTGCGGCGCTGAGCCCCGCATAGACTTTTTTGTTCATCACGATCATCTGCGGGGAATATCCCATGGGCAGATCGATCATGAAATTTTTGACCACTTCGGCGAGTTTGAAGCTCTGCACCACCGAAATCCCGACAAGGGAGCCGTCCACAACGCCTTTTTCGATCGCCTGGTAGGTGGCCGGCATGGGGAGCGCAACGGGGATGGCCCCGAGACCCTTGATGATGGCGGCCTGATCGCGCGACGGGGTGCGCAGCTTGACGCCCTTCAGATCCGACGGGACCCGTACGACCTTGTTGGTCATCAGCACCGGGGTGTCGTTGACCCACATGGCGAGCACTTCGACGCGCTTGTATTCATCGGCCAGATAGGTGGGGAGAATTTTCCACAATGCCCGGGTCGCTTCCGTCGGCGAGCCCCACTGTTTCGGAATTTCCACGATCATGGTTTTCGGGAACACGGTCGAGGTATAGCCCTGCATGGCGAACTCGATATCGGCGATGCCGTTGACCACGCGCTTGAATGCGCCGGGCGGGCTGCCGCCGATCTGGCTACCGGGCAAACCCAGGAACTTGAGACTTGCTTCCTGGCCGCTGATGGCCTTGGACCAGGGCAACATCAGTTCCGACCAGACATGATGCCTGGGGCTGGCGAAAAACGCCATCTTCAGATCCTTTGCCGCCACCGGCGCGATGGCGCCCGCGGCCACGTAAATCGCAAGCCCCGCGGCCACGATTAATTTGCTGGAAAGAATGCGAGTCATTATCGAACTCCCTAATAGCTTGTTTCGAGCAGATCAGATGTCCGCTCTTGGCAGGGAGCATAGCAATCAATCGATTGCACGAATAGCCGGAAGGGAAGGTTTTCTTCAGCCGATGGCGAAGGAGGTGCCGCAGCCGCAGGTCGAACTGGCGTTCGGGTTGCGCACTGTGAACCAGGACCCGATCAGTTCGTTCTCGAAATGGATTTCCGCGCCGGCCAGATAATTCAGCGACATGTCGTCGATCAGCACCGACGCGCCGAGATGTTCGATCACCTTGTCGTCGGGTCCGGCCGCCTCATCGAAGGTAAAGCTGTATTGGAACCCGGAGCAGCCGCCGCCGCCGACGGCCACCCGCAGCATCAAGCCCTTATGTTCGCCATCGGCCGCGAGGGCGGAAATCTGCCTGGCGGCGCTGTCGCTGATGGTGACAGCCGGGGAACTCGTACTACCGTCCATGGTCAGCCTCGCGCCTTGAACTAAAGGTGAATTGTGTTGAATCGCTGCTATTTATGTAGGGAGCGCCGGTCAATTGGTCAACTTAATACCCGGCGGATTTCTTGATGCGGTCCGATGATGCACTGAGATCGGCCAGTTTCCGGCGCCGTAAATCTTCCGGATAGGTCGATTTGCCGCTTTTTTTGCGGGTAATCCCGTCGATGATGACCGTATCCACATTGCCGTCGCCGGCCTGTTCGACGATTGAAAAGACCGGGTTGTGGACCGGCCAGATATTCGAATCCGTGGCGCGCAGCATCACGATGTCGGCCTTTTTGCCCGGTTTCAACGACCCGATCCTGTCTTCCATCCTCAGCGCGCGGGCGCCGCCGATGGTCGCCCACTCCAGGGCCTCGCGGGATTTGACGGGAATTTCATCCGGCTGTGCGCCGTTTTCCCGGGCGGCGTCACGCAGTTCCTGCGCGCGCAGATACAGCAGGGCCGCCTGCATTTCCCGGAACATCGAGCTGGCGACGACGGGGACCACATCAATCCCCAGGGAGGGCATGCCGCCGAATTTCCGCACCCGGTTGACCACCGGGCCCGGCCAGTGGTGGTGAATTTCGGTCAGGCATGTGGATGTGATCGAGGCGCCGCAATCGATCACCGCCTTGACGTCGTCGTCGGTGAAATAGACCCCGTGAACCACGTTATGGTCCGGGCCGATCAGGCCCTCGCGGGCGAGCCGTGCATAGCCGCCCGGATTGAGGCTGTTTTCCGGCTTGGCGGAATGGGACGATGATATCAGTCCGAATTCCCGCGCCAAGGCGATGTCCCGGGTCACGATTTCCCAGCTTGAATAATCCGGCCCAAGAATTGCCATGGCCAGGGTAACCCGATGGTCGTCGCTGGACAGCCGGCCCTTGCGCAGCGCCTCGATGCGGTCGCGCGGATGGGGGATTTGGCTGAACGGCTTGTCGCCGGGCCTGGTCGGCGGCTTCACCGTGCCATGGCCATAGACGCAGCGGATGCCGGATTCCTCATGACCGTCGATGGATCGCTCCGCCATTTCAAGATCGCGGATATTGTGGCTCCAATCCATCACCGTCGTGGCGCCGCCGTCGATCTGGGCCAGATCTTCCACCAGATTTCCAATGTAGTTGTCTTCCGCCTGATAATGCAGCGCCAGACCGGAATGGATGTTTTTCATATATTGCGCCGTCATCCATTCCGAACCCATGGCGCGCAGCTGGGATTGCCAGGAATGAATATGGGCGTTGACCAGGCCGGGCATGACGATCATCCCGGATCCGTCGATGGTCTCATCCGCCGTGGCGTTTAGATTTTGCCCGATGGCGATGATGTCGCCGTCCTCGAACAGAAGTTCGGTGTTTTTCATGTCGCCCAATTCGGGATCCATGGTCACGAGCCAGCCGCACTTGATCAGGGTTTTCGTCATGCGGAATTACCATCGAAAATCACATAGGTGCGTGTCTCGATGCTTTCGCGCGGCGGGTCTTCCGGGTTCTGGCCGGGCAGCCGGAATGCGCCGTGGGCCGAATAGCGCGTCTGGTCGTCTTCCTCACTGTCCCAGCCCTTGATGAGCAGAATCTCGTCCCGTTCCATCTGGGGCGCCCAGTACCAGATCTGGTCCGGGGAATGGGCGACCTGATAAATCTCACCGACCCGATCCGGAAAAATCTGGTCGGTGGCGAGCATTTCTTCGGCCTTGATGGATTGGGCGTCGGCCAGCGCCAGGGGCGTGCGTTTGACCGGGCCGCTGATCGGACGCCAGACATTGATCTGCACCACACGGCCGCCATTTTTCATCACGCGGTCATAGTCGTCGCCGCCCATGGCGTCCCGCGCGCGGACCGGGCCGGAAAGCGGCGTGTAATCCACATGCACCCGGTCGGCGGGGCCGCGTGGGCCATCCGGGTTGGCCGCGCCCTCATTGTTATCGGACCGCCGCGTGTGGTCGAAAATGACGGCCCGGTCGGCCCCCGTATAGTCCTTCAGGAGTTCCACGATTTCGCGGTTGTAGTCGCGCTCAATCGCCCCATCGTCATAGAGATCATCGATCGAGGTTTTATTTTTCAGCAAGACGAATCCCTGCCGGTCCAGTGACAAATCGCCCGCGACCGGACGCATGTTGCGGATGTCCACCATGCAGTCTTCGGTCTTGAAGAATATCTCCGGCGCCCCACCGGTCAGGGCGGAGCTTTTGAAATAGGGTTTGCTGTCCTGGGGTACGGCGAAGGTCAGCGATGCCTTGACGTCACCTTCTTGGCTCATGGGACGGCTCCTTCGTTATCCGGCGGGAGGCAGGGAACAGATCTGATCATAGGAATAGCGTTCCCTGAT
>CALGIA010000106.1 GCA_937916005.1 uncultured Rhodospirillaceae bacterium | reverse complement strand
GCTCGACTATCTCCAACTGCTCCCTATCTGGACCTCCGAGCGGCCGTTGTTGCGCGCATGGTGGGACCGCGTGAAAGCCGAACCCGCTGTCCGGCGCGCCATCGCCGATGTGGTCTCCCCCACAGAGATCGACGAAATGGCCGTATCCGGCGGCAAGCTGTCTGACCGGATGGCGGAGAGACGGGACGAATATCTGATCAAGTTCAGGATCGAGCCGGCGGGGTAGAATTGCGGGCCATTGAACCATCTCCTCTATTCAGCGATAACCAAGTCAGCGACAACCAAGGACAAATCGATCAATCAGGGAACCAACCATGAAGCAAAGCACCGACCGCATCCTCACCACCCATGTTGGCAGCCTGATCCGGCCCAAGGCGCTCCAGGATCATCTGCACGCCAAGCGGATTGGTGGGGATTATAACGAGGTGGCCCATAATGCCTGCCTGACCGAGACGGTCGCCGAAATCGTACGCCAGCAGGCCGAGGTGGGCATCGATGTGGTCAGCGACGGTGAATTCGGCAAGGCCATCAGCTGGTCCCAATATGCGCTGGAACGGCTCGGCGGGTTCGAACGCCGGGTCCTGACCGGGGAAGACGATGACCCGTTCGCCCAGGGCGCGGACCGGGCGCGATTTGCCGATTTCTACGCGGAAAGCGATGCGGCGGATGCGGGAACGCTGAGCGGCGACGGCGGCGTGGTCAAGGCGGAGTCGATCTGTGTCGGGCCCATTACCTATGTGGGACAGGACGCCATCCAGCGCGATATCGCCAATTTCAAGGCGGCCCTGGGCAATGTCCAGGTGGAAGACGCCTTCCTGCCGGTTGCCGCGCCCGCCAGCGTGATCCCCGACCGCAAAAACGAATATTACAAAAATGACGAAGACATGATTTTCGCCATCGCCGAGGCCATGCACGATGAATACAAGGCAATCGTCGATGCGGGTTTCATCGTTCAGGTCGATGACGCGCGGGCGGCGGTAACCTTCGACCGCATGGTGCCGCCGGCGAGCATGGACGATTACCGCAAATGGGTCGACATGCATATGAACGCGCTCAACCTGGCGCTGGAAGGCATTCCGGCCGACCGGGTGCGGTATCATGTGTGCTGGGGAAGCTGGCCGGGGCCGCATACCACCGACGTGCCGCTGAAGGACATCGTCGATCTGGTGATGAAGGTGAATGCCGGGGCCTATGTGATCGAAGGCGCCAACCCGCGCCACGAACACGAATGGCGCGTCTGGAGGGACGTCAAGCTGCCCGACGGCAAGGTTCTGATCCCGGGCGTGATCAGCCACGCGACCAATATCGTCGAGCATCCTGAACTGGTGGCCGAGCGCATCGTCCGGCTGGCCGAACTGGTCGGGCGCGAAAACATCATCGCCGGCACCGATTGCGGTTTCGCCCAGGGGCCGTTCCATCGCCGGGTTCATCCGTCGATCATGTGGGCCAAGCTGGAAGCGCTGGTGGAAGGCGCGAAGATCGCCAGCAAAGAGCTCTGGGACTAATGGCGGATCTGGTCCTCGCGCTGGCTACATCGCACAGCCCGGTTCTGGGCAGTGCGGTAGAGGATTTCGCGCTGCATGGCGAACGCGACAAGGCCAACCCAGGCCTGCTCGACAAGGAAGGCCGGCCCTGCGCATACGTGGATCTGCTGGCCGCCGCCGACCCGACCATCGCCGACGCATTGGAACCGGATGTCATCGTGCGCCGCGTCGAAGCCTGTCAGCAGGGCATTGCAAAGCTGGCGGGAATGCTGGAACAGGCCGCGCCGGATGTCCTTATCATCGTGGGCGATGACCAGCAGGAGCAATTCCTGGAAGACAACATGCCCGCCATGCTGGTCTATTGGGGCGACACCATCGAAAACGATGTCCTGCCCCTGCCAGCGGACGCGCCTTCCTATTGGCGGCGCGCCCGGTCGCAATTCCACGAAGAACATGCCCGCCGCACCTACCCGGTCGATGCCCTGCACGGGTTGCATCTGATCGAAGGGCTGGTCGATCGCGGTTTCGATATCAGCCATTCACGGGTTCTGCCCCGGCCCAGCGGCGAAGGTCATGCCTTTGGCTTCGTACATCGGCGCCTGATGGGGGACCAGCCGATCCCCATCATACCCGTGGTGCTGAACACGTATTTTCCGCCCAATCAGCCGACCCCCGAACGCTGTTCCGATTTGGGCCGGGCAATCGCTCAAACCGTTGCCGGGTGGGAAGACGGTGCCCGTGTCGCCATCATCGCGTCCGGCGGGTTGAGCCATTTCACGATCGATGAGGATCTGGACCGGGGCATCATGACAGCCATCCGCGACCGGGACGGAGACGCCTTGCGCGCGATCCCCCGGCGCAAGCTTAATTCGGGCAACTCGGAAATCCGCAACTGGATCACCGTCGCCGCGGCGGCGCAATCATTGACTCCGGCCTGGCAACATTATGAACCCTGTTACCGGACACCGGCTGGAACAGGCTGCGGAATCGGCTTCGCAATCTGGAATTAAGGCCCGAATTCGTGTAACGCCAGCGTAACAATTCGTTACACAGTTTTACCCCCCGGAAATACTCCCGAGCAACTCAAGTTGTATACTCCATACCGTGTCGTCCTCAGCATGTTCGCTGAGAATTTATATAGATCCCGCCGACCGACCGGACAGAGTAGTAGGGCTCCCCCCCAGCGTAACATCGATTTCCGGGCTTTCGGTCGGCGGTTTCTATTTAGGACAGTAAAGGGAGGATGTAAGTCATGGCCGATAGCAGCAGTAAATCCGATGATCTGGCGCCGTCGCGTCGCCCGGTCGCCAGCGCCTCTTTCGCCGGCTGCATGGGTTCGGAAAATGTGAGTCGGGAAACATCCTACGAGACCATGCTCGAAATCTCGCTTTCCCTGATGTCATTTGTGAGATCGGAACTCGGCGCGGTCATGATCGAAACTCCGGAAGTCGCCGAGAACCTCGGACCGATGCTCAAGATGATGCACGAGGTCACGCAGGATTTGGAAACACACCGTCAAATCGTCGAATTGCAATAGGCGTTTAGCTTCGGGTCAGTTCCGGGGTGAACATATAGCCCTCGCCGCGAACGGTAACGATAAGTTCGGGCCGCCTGGGATCATCTTCAATTTTACGTCTGAGACGCGCCACCTGAACATCGATGGCCCTGTCATAGGGATCCCATTTTCGTCCGGTGACCAGATCCAGCAGACGTTCGCGCGACAGGACCCGGGAGCGGTTGTCCAGAAACGCCTCCATCAGCTGGAATTCGAGAGTGGTGAGCCGAATTTCATGGCTATCCAGCGTTGAAACCAGCGTTCGGCGCATCAGATCGAAATTCCAATGACCGAATTTGATCATGGAGCCTTTTTCCTCGGATTGCCCGCCGCCATCAAGCCGCCGCAATACACTTCGCGACCGCGCCAGCACTTCCCTGAGATGATACGGCTTGGCGATATAATCATCGGCGCCGAGTTCCAGCCCGACCACCCGGTCGACCACCTCGCCTCGCCCGGTCAGGATGATCAAGCCTGATTTGTTCCCGGTCTTGATTTCCCGCGCAAGCGACAGGCCGTCTTCCCCCGGAAGACCCAGATCCAGCAGCACCAGCGCAATATCCTGCTGTTTGATCGCCAGACGGGCATTTTCAACGCTTTCGACCGCGACCGTCTTGAAACCGGCCTGCGTCATATATTCGTCGAGCAGGGAACGAATATCAACGTCGTCTTCCACGATGAGAATATTTTGCGCCTGACCCATCTGCCGCCTGAATGCCCAGAGTTGATCGTCATCTATATTTTAGATAATAACGCGTTCGCGAGAGTAAAGCAGCACTTTGGTTACTCTTACTTTGTCGGGCTCACAAATCGGTCACCGTGTCTTAAATACACCGTGGTGCTGCCCTGAAACCATTGTTCTTCCAACAGTTTAGTGAACATTTTAGTCGACCGCGCGGCTTCGCGCTCCGGCGATTCAAAGGCCGACATGTCATTTAGATAATGCAATGCAAGATGCGTCCATGGCTGCGGTTCGCCATCCTTGATCAAAAAACGCCGGCACATCAGCCAATCGTCGCATTTCAGCAACATCGGTACGTGTTCCTTGTCATACCAGGCGTTGAAATCGTCCTCCCGCTCATCCGGTACGCTGAAAAACACCGAATACAGGATCGGTGCATCCAACGGGTCGCCGCTCAGATTGGCGCCGCGCAGATCGGCGATCTGGTCGCCGTAATAGCTGGAATAATCGGTGATGTTGGCCATCATCCACTTGGTTTCCGTATTCGGATAATCCTCGACCGCCAAAAATTCTTCGGATGTCAGTGCGCTATCATCCTCGGCCTCATAGACGGCAAGATAAGTCTCCCGGTCCGCGTGCTTGTAACGCTGGGCGCTGGTAAATCCCGGCGCGGCCAGTCGCGACGGCACCAGATGTCTGTCATTCCATTTGTTAAAGCGATCTTCCCAATCAATATCCGGCGTCATTTCCGAAAAAAGAACCGTACGGCCTTGCATTCCCTACTCCAAAAGAATCCCACAATGGCAATCTCCCCATGATCTTTGCGCGAATTTGGGTGAATGGCAATCAAATCGCGCACTTTTAGCGGGGAACCGGTCTTTGAGATTGATATGACGTCCCCCCATACGCGACAATGCAGGACACAGAAACGGGGCTCGGGACCGATGAAAATTCGTAAACTATATACGTGCGTCGAAGAGACCTTCACCGAAATGGACCAGGCGCGGGATGAACCGTTGCGCAAGGTGGCCGTGGTTGCCGTGGTGGCCAATCCTCATGCGGGAAAGGGCTATGTTGAGGATCTGTCCGATCTGACAGACGCCAGCACGGCCATCGGCGAGACCATCGCGGCCATGGGGGTGGAACAGATGAAGCCCTATACGGTCGACAGCTACGGCAAGGCGGCCCTTATCGGGCTGAACGGCGAACAGGAGCACGGCGCCGCCATGCTGACCACTGTATATGGCAACGCCATGCGGGAAGCGGTCGGCGGCGGCAAGGCCTGGGTATCGTCCATGACCAAGCGGGCGCGGCCGGGCGAGATCATCGACATTCCCCTGGCCCATAAGGATGCGCTCTATGTGCGGTCCCACTATGACGGCATGACGGTCATGGTGCCCGATGCGCCCCTGCCGGACGAAATTGCGATCATATGCTGCTTCGCCAACCGCGGCCGGCTCAACCATCGGGTCGGCGGGCCGCGCAAGGAAGACATCATTGGCGAAGACGGGCTCAACTGAACAGGATTTGGGGACAGGTACATGAAAACGGCCATCGTCAACATCAAGACCATCGTGACCGGCGACTGGCGCAAGCCCTTCGCCAAGGGTGATGCGATCCTGATGAACAAGGGAAAGATCGCCAAGGTCGGCACGGTTTCCGCCGCCGATTTAAAGGGCTGCGACGTGGTGCTGGATGGCGGCGGCATGACCGCCATCCCGGGTCTGATCGATTCCCAGGTCCATGTGGCATTCGGCGATTACACGCCGCGCCAGCGCACTATCGGGTTTCTGGAAAGCTACCTGCATGGCGGCGTGACCACATCGATCACCGCGTCGGAAGTCCATGTGCCGGGACGACCGTCCGATGTGGAAGGGGTAAAGGCGCTGGCCGTGACGGCGAAGAAATGCTTCGACAATTATCAACCGGCGGGGATGCGGGTCCATGCCGGGGCGATCATTCTCGAACCAGGGCTCCAGCAAAAGGATTTCGACGAGGTCGCCGCCAAGGGCATCTGGCTCGCCAAGGCGGGATTCGGCAAGGTCAAATCCCCGTTCGAATATTCCCCCATGGTGCGCATGGCGCAAAAGGCCGGAATGATCGTCAATGTCCATACCGGCGGCGCGTCCATACCAGGATCATCGCCCATCACCGGCGATCACCTGCTCGACATGATGCCCGACGTCTCATTCCATATAAATGGCGGCCCGGTGGCCATGCCGGACCGGGATTTCCCGCGCGTCATCAATGAGAGCAAGATCGCGCTGCAGGTCTGTCAGGCCGGCAATATCCGCACCGCCCTGCTGTGTCTCAAGCTGGCCGTGGCGGCCGATCAATATGACCGCTTCCTGATCGCCACCGACACGCCGACCGGCACGGGAATGATGCCGCTGGGCATGATCAAATCGGTCGTGGAAATGGCGTGCCTGACCGAGTTTTCGGCGGAAATGATGATCGCGGCGGCGACCGGCAACGTGGCCGAGACCTATCGGATAAATACCGGGTTTCTAAAACGCGGCAGGATCGCCGATGTGCTGTTGATCGATGCACCGCTGGGCGGCAGCACGCGCACCGCGCTCGACGCCATCAAGCATGGCGATTACCCCGCCATCGCCGCGTGCTTCACCGAAGGGGTACCGCGCTATGTGGGGCACAGCCGCAACACCCCGCCGCCAACCCGCCACGTCAAGCTGATGAAAAACAACGTGATGAACGAGTTCGATCCCGGACGTCACACGATTTGATAAAGGAAATACCTGAATGACAATTCGGACCAAGCCGCCGTTTCGCGCGGATCACGTCGGCAGCCTGTTGCGGCCGCAGGCGCTCAAGGATGCCCGCGACAGATTGCTTGGCGAGCAGACGGCGGGCGACCATCTGGGGCCCCATGCCAACCAGGAATTGGCGAAAATCGAAGACCGCCATATCCGCGATGTGGTCGCCATGCAGGAACGGGTCGGGCTGCGTCTCGCCACCGACGGCGAATTCCGCCGCCGAAGCTGGTGGCTCGAACTGATCATGGGCTGGGACGGCTTTACGGCGAACCGGCAATCGGCGAGTTCGCCCTTCAAATGGCGCAACCAGGACGGACCGCAGCAGGATTTCTCGTCCCTCTGGATCGACAAAAAAATCCAGTGGCGGGAAAGCTCGGTCGCCCGCGCGCTCGCCTTCCTGAACGAGACCACCAGCGATGGCGTGACCGCCAAGGTCACCATCCCCGCGCCCCAGGTGGTGCATTGCTTCATGGGCAGCGACAAGGCGGTGCTCGAGTCCTGGTACGACGATATCGATGCGTTCTGGGATGACCTGGTAGTGGCCTATCGCAAGGAACTGGACACGCTGGTCAAGGCCGGCGCCCGGTACATCCAGCTTGACGATACGGCAATCGCCTTCCTGTGCGATCCCCTGCTGCAGGACGTGATCCGCGACCTGGGTCAGGAACCGGAAGACGCGTTGAAAAT
>CALGIA010000105.1 GCA_937916005.1 uncultured Rhodospirillaceae bacterium | reverse complement strand
CCCCCGGGCTGGTTCAAAGCAGCGGGCTTGGATCGCTGCCCATAATAAGCACGGACGGCCGCCAGCCTTGGAAAATTTACAGCCGGCCGTTCGACAGATCGAACAAAATGCCCAGAATAGCCCTGGTGATAACCGGACTTGGCCTCAGCAGCGCCGCCACGAATATTGCAATTCAAAGCCTTCCCGGAGCGATAACACTGGCCTTCGCACCTTATGCCGAACGGCTCCACGAATGGGTCAGACTCGCCCGAACCGCCGGACATGAAGTGATGATCAACGTTCCCATGGAACCCGACAATTATCCCGAATATGACCCGGGTCCGCAAACGCTTCTGACATCTCTGTCGCCACAGGAAAATGTGGAACGGCTGCTATGGACCTTGGGCCGGACCACTGGCTATATCGGGGTCGTCGATTTCATGGGCTCGCGATTTACCACATCCCGCCCACATCTCAGACCAATCCTGAAAATGCTGAAAAAGCGTGGCTTGATGTTCCTGGACAGCAATTCCGCGGCTCGCAGTCTCGCACCGGTTATTGCCAGCGATATCGGAATACCGTTTGCGGCCAACTCCCGGTTCATCGATGCAAAAGCATCGCGTTTTGCGATCGACAAACAGCTTGAGTTGCTGGAAGCCACGGCAAAAAAGAAAACAATGGCCATTGGAATGGGGTCTCCCTACCCGGTCACATTGGAGCGCATCGCAAACTGGGTGAAGGAGCTCAAGAAGCGCGGATATGTGCTGGCGCCGGTCTCAGCTATGGTGAAGCAGACTAAGTGACGAATAATCCGAACGATGCGCCATCGGATGGCTATCGGCGCGGCGTCGGGCTGATGATGTTCAATACCCAGGGCATGATTTTCACCGGGCGGCGATTGGATACGGACACCGAAGCCTGGCAGATGCCCCAGGGCGGTATCGACCCGGGGGAAACACCGCGCCAGGCCGCGTTGCGGGAATTGCTGGAAGAAACCGGAACGGACAGGGTAGAGATCGTCTGCGAAAGCCCCAAATGGCGAAGCTATGATTTCCCCATGGAACTACAGAGCCGGATCTGGAATGGCCGATATCGGGGACAAACCCAGAAATGGTACGCGATGCGCTTTCTCGGCCAAGACAGCGACATAAATATCAACGGCGCGGAACCTGAATTCGATTCCTGGCGCTGGAGTTCACTGGATGATCTGCCGCGCCAAATCGTCGGATTCAAGCGCAAACTCTACGCGGAACTCACAATGGAATTCGGAGACCTGATCCAGCAGGCGTTACGCGGCCGGGATTAAACCCTCGCGGCGCGGCCGAGCATGAATATACGCAGGCGCAACGCGATCCATCCGATTCTGCCGGCGGTCTGGCTAACAAACCCGTCGCCCTTCATCCCGATTGTATGGAACACCATGCCGACGCCGCGCCGTACGATGCCCGGGGTGTAGTACCGAAAAGCGCCTTGTCCGTATGCCGATGCGTTGGCCTTGCGGTCATAGGGTTGTCCAGAACCGTTGGCCGCGTAATAGGCATAGGCCAACTCATCATCTTCGGATTCCGCGATGCGCCGGATGGCGACCCTGAACCGGCCCCACATGCCGAGCTTTTCCTCGGACAGATAGCGGATCATATGACGGTGGAATAAATTGTAATGGGCGAATTCATCTTCGGCGATTTTTTGACAAATCGCCTTTAACGCGGGCTCGTCGGTCGCCGCAGCAAGGGCTGTGTAATATGAACTGGTTCCTGTTTCAACCATGCAGCGCGCGATCAGTTCCCCGGTTCGGGACCCGCGCACGGATTGGTTCGCATCGAGCGGCAGGCTGAACCCCGCGACGAATTTTCTAAAACTCTCGTCAAAATTGAAGGACGGATCAGCCAGTTCCGCCCATTTTCCGAGCGCAACCCCGTGCTGAACTTCCTCATCCGCCCAACCATCGACGGCTTTCAACACCCGGGGGTCGTCATGAAAGACCCGGTTCAAATAGGCTCGATAATCACCGGCATTATATTCGACGATCGCGGCCGCCTTGATAATGGGCAGGATTTCCCGATCGACACGGGAACGATCAAACTCATTCCAGGGAATATCATCTAGTGTCCAACCAGCCATCAGCCGCCCATCTCTATATAATAATCGTTGATTATTACAGGGCTTCCGAGCCGGTTTCACCGGTCCTGATCCGGATAGCCTGGGAAACTTCCATCACAAAGATTTTGCCGTCGCCGATGTGACCCGCATTCGCGGTTTCCTGAATTGTTCGAATGGCGCTATCGGAAATATCATCATCGACCACGATCTCAAGCTTTATTTTGGGCACGAAACTGATCGTGTATTCCGCGCCGCGATAGATTTCCGTATGGCCTTTCTGGCGCCCGAAACCCTTGACCTCGCTGACGGTCATGCCTTCGACCCCCAAACCCGTCAAGGCCTCCCGAACTTCATCAAGTTTGGACGGTTTGATCACCGCAAGGATAAGCTTCATCTTGGATTTCCTCCCAAAGACATTTCCAGGGTACGCCGACCGTTACATATCCCCACCATTACATATGATAGCCGCGTTCGCCGTGGGCGGTAATATCGAGTCCTTCAGTTTCATCCTCGGGACTGACCCGCAGACCCATGGTCTTTTCGATCACCTTGAGGATAATGTAGCTGATAACGGCAGCCCAAATCAGCGTTACGAGAATGCCCGCGATCTGGGTCCATAACTGAGTCCCGACGGAAACGCCTTCGCCTAATCCCCTACCGCCGAATTGGCCCGTCGCCAGAACTGCTGTCAAAACGATACCGATCATTCCGCCAACCCCATGGACGGCGAAAACATCCAGCGAATCATCGATTTTCCATTTCAACTTCATGGAGCTGGTAACCCAGTAGCAGACCACGCCGCCGACAAGTCCGATAATCAACGCGCCGGACGGCCCCACATAGCCGGAAGCGGGAGTAATCGACGCCAGCCCCGCCACCATGCCGGTAACAATGCCGACCAGGCTGGGTTTGCCGTATTTTCTCCACTCGATGACCATCCATACCAGCGAACCGGTTGCCGCCGAAATATGGGTCACTGTCATGGCCATGCCCGCGCCGCCATTGGCTGCCAGCGCGCTACCGGCGTTAAAGCCGAACCAGCCAACCCATAGCATCGATGCGCCGATCATGGTCAGGCCGGGACTGTGGGGCGGGGAGACATCCGTCGGGAAGCCCCGGCGCGGCTTGATCATCAGCGCGGCAACGAGCGCCGAGACGCCGGCGGTTACGTGAACCACCAGCCCACCCGCAAAATCCATCACGCCCGACCCGGTAAGCCAATTGGGTCCACTGAGCCAACCGCCACCCCAGACCCAATGGGCAACCGGCGCGTAGACCACAATGATCCACACGGCGCAGAACACCAGGACCGCACTGAATTTTATACGTTCGACAAACGCACCCAGCATCAAGGCGGGGGTGATGATGGCGAAGGTCATCTGAAACATGAAAAACACGGTTTCCGGAATATCGCCGCTCAACGTATCGGCGCCGACCCCGGCAAGAAATGATTTGCCGAACCCGCCGATCCAACTGTTTGCCGCACCGCCATCGCCAAAGGCCAAGCTATAGACACAGACAAGCCACATGACCGACATCAGGCAGGCAACGGCGAAGCAATGCATGAGTACGGACAGGAAGTTCTTTGAGCGGACCAACCCGCCATAGAACAATGCCAAACCAGGCAGCGTCATGAACAGCACCAGCACGGTCGCAACCAAAATCCAGGTGGTATTGGCGCCGTTAAGCTTGGCCGTATTTTGCGCCAACGCAGGCGTACATATTGCCGTGCCGGCAATCGCCAGCATCAGGGCCCGCCCCATTATTCCACTGACCGGAAAGAATCGCATCCTATCCCCCAATAAGATATCCCGACACCCGTCCGAAAACGGACACGCCGAAACCATTGCCATGCACTATAATGGTCGAAACAAGTTTGTTAAGTCGATGAGAATTAATATTCGGTGATTTGGGGATCGGATTATTTACCCCTGGACCGCCTTGAGTAAGCCTTCGGCAATCACGAGACGGGCCTCTGCGGCTTCCCGCGCCGCATCATCGATTGCCGACGTAATGGCCTGGCGCGCATCGGAGATGCGCGCGTCGGCTTGTGACCGGTCGATCTCATCAAGCGCAACGGCTTCTTCGGCCAGGACGGTACAGCGTTCCTGGGTCACCTCGGCGAACCCACCGGCGACGAAAATTCGTTTGTCGACATTACCGCCCACATAAGTCGCGATCACGCCCATCCTGATGGTCGACATCATGGGCGAATGGCCCGGAAGAACACCGAAATCGCCTTCTTTTCCCGGAACCACAACCATCTCGACCGGCGCCGACAGCACCAGCTTTTCCGGGGAGACCAGTTCGAATTGTACCGTGTCCGCCATATGACGCTTTCCAGTCTTGGTTCTTAAGCCGCTTCGGCGGCCATTCTCTTGGCTTTTTCGACCGCGCTATCAATGGTCGAAACCATGTAGAACGCAGATTCCGGCAAATCATCAT
>CALGIA010000104.1 GCA_937916005.1 uncultured Rhodospirillaceae bacterium | reverse complement strand
CTCAAGTGGGCGCGCGCTACCATGGCGCCATGAGGCGCTCTCCGACCGGCATGTTATGGATGACCAGTTTTCTGGTGGTGCTGCTCTTGGCGCCGCTCTCTGGGAACGCGCAAACCGATTTCTGGAAATTCCTCACCGATAGCGGCGTCGAAGCATACAGGCAGGGTGATTTTCCCGGGGCCGAAAAGCTGCTCGATCAGGCGTTGGCCGAGGCCGAGGCATTCGGGCCGGCGGGACCCGGCAATTCACGGGTCGCCGTCAGCCTGGAAAACCTGGCGGCGCTGCATGACGATTACGGCGCGCAGGACAAGGCCGCGCCCTTTTACAGGCGGGCGGTCGCTTCATGGGAAGCCGTGTTGGGCGGGCGCGACGCGAAATTCGCCACCAAGCTAAATCTGGCCGCGGTCTATTTCGAACGGCAGGGGCGATATGACGAGGCGGCCGGATTGTTTGTCCGCGCGCTTGGAATTACCGAAGCATATCTCGGACCGGACCACAGCGTTGTTGCCGGCGTGCTGTCCAGGCTCGCCGGGGTGCATCGCAAGGCCGGAAGGTTACCGCGCGCCGAAAAATTATATCTGCGGGCCATCGCCATCCGTGAACGGGCCGTGGGGCCCAACAGCCCCCGGCTGATCCGCATATTGCAGGGCTATGGAATATTGCTACGGGCCATGGCGCGAGACGAAGACGCCGCAAAAATCGAGGCTCGGATAGCCGCTATCCGCTAGAAGTAATACACCAGCAGCAAGCCGCCCAGGACGATCGCGACCCAAAGCGCCGTTGATCCCGTCGGCCAGCTTTTCGCCAGCACCCCATGGGGCCCGTGGTGGCGATATAGCCGGGCGATGAGAACTTCAATCCGGCGCACGGCGAGCGCGCGACAGGCCTGGTCGATCGGCGCGAATAGCGTGACAAACCCCTTGGTCGCCCGGGGCAACAGCCATCGATAGGCCCATTCCACATCGATATTGATGCCGCGTAGTTCGGGCGGATAGAGATTGTAGAGCTTCAGCATGCAGAACGCCAAAGCCGAGAAGAACAGCAGCTGGCTCTGGGTCAGCACATGGGCCATCGTATAGGGCGCGTAATCCACCGGGAACGGCAGCATGCTGTACAGCACCCAGGGGTAGGATCCGTTGAAGATGCAGATCACCGCGGCCAACCCCATGGCGATCAGCATGTTGCGCGGGGCTTCCTTGACCCGGATACCGGAATCATGGGCGAAAAAGGCAAAGAACGGAATCTTGATGCCCGCATGGTGGAACACGCCGGCCGACGCGAACAGCAGCGCGAGCCAGACAATCGGGTAGCCTTCATCCAGCGCCGCCACCATGACCATGGATTTGGACACGAAGCCCGAAAATAGCGGGAAGGCGGAAATCGACGCCGCGCCGACGATGCAAAACGTCGCCGTCTTGGGCATGGATTTATACAGCCCGCCCAGTTCCGATCCCTTCATCGTTCCGGTCCGGTACAGCACCGCGCCCATGGACATCATCAGCAGGCCCTTGAAGACCACGTCGTTGAAAGCGTGGGCGACCGCGCCGTTGACCGCAAGCGCGGTGCCGATGCCGATGCCGACGACCATGAACCCGATCTGGTTGATCAGGGAATAGGCCAGTACGCGGCGCAGATCGTTTTCGATGACCGCGAAATAGATCGGGAACATGGCCATCACCGCGCCGATATAGATCAGGATTTCCTCACCGGCGAAACAGCGCGCCAGGGAGAACACGGCGACCTTGGTGGTAAATGAACTCAGGAACACCGTGCCGCTCGGGGTTGCTTCCGGATAGGCGTCGGTCAACCAGTTATGCAGGAACGGGAAGGCGCATTTGATGCCGAAGGCGATGAAGATCAGCCAGGACGACAATCCGCTAAGGCCGATATGTCCAAAGGCGATGGAGCCGGTTTCATGCACCCGCAACAGCACGCCGGCCAGCAGGATCAGCCCGGATGTGATCTGGATGATGAGGTAACGCATGGCCGCCTGTTGGGATTTTTCCGTGCGCCGCGCCAGGATCAGGAACACGGAAGTGACGGCCAGCAATTCCCAGAACACGAAGAGCGTGATCAGATCGCCGGCGAAGACCGCGCCCAGCGCGCTGCCGGCATACAGCACGCCCGAGACATGCTGGGTGGTGTCGCGCAAATTCAGTGAGAATATGATCCCGATAAAGGCGGCGAGATGAAACAGATAGCCGAACAGGATGCTGAGTTTGTCGATGCGCAGCCACGACAGTGTGTAGCTGAACATCATGGTCCCGCCGGTCATGTCGGCCGGCAGATAATACAGATTGAGCGCGCCCACCACGGGGATCGCCAGCAAAACCATCGATTGCAGACGGCCCTTGGTCAGCGCGACCAGTATGGCGCCGAGAAAAAACACCAGAAAGGGCGTCATGCTACTCATCGTAATAGTCTTCCTTGCGCATGATGAGTTTGCGCAATTCCTTGGCGATCAGCACCAGCACCACGCAGGCAGCAAAGCCGTAGATGGCGTAAAAACCAAAGACCGTTTCCCACGGATGATCCACATGCCGGTGCACGAAGAATTCCGCGATCACCGAAAGGGCGCAGATCGCGTAGAGCGCATGAATCACGCGCTTTACGTTGCGGGGCTTGTCGAAGACGTGTGTTTTTTCTGGCTTGTCCATGGGTTCGACCTATGGCGCGACAATGGGTTTAAGAAGTTCGTAGATCGAGTCGGAAAAGAAGAACAGAGCCACGCAGCCGATCGACGTGATGGTTATTGCGATCAGGCAGGGCAGGGGCGCTTCCCGTATGGGGCTGTCGCCAGCACCGCTGCTGACATGCGCCGAGTGCCCGCCAGGAGCATCAGATGCATCGGCCTTGCCGAAAAATCCCCGGATCGGGATCGGCAGCAGATAGGCCACATTCAACAGGGAACTGACCAGCAGAACGATGACGAAAATCAGCTTGTCGGCTTCCAGCGCGCCGAGCGCCAGATACCATTTGCTCCATAACCCGCCGAACGGCGGCAGGCCGATGATCGACAGGCTGCCGATCAGGAATGCGCCGGTGGTCACGGGCATGACGCGGCCAATGCCTTTCAACTGACTGATTTCGGTCTTGTGGGCGGCGACCATGTAAGCGCCGGCGCAGAAAAACAATGTGATCTTGCCGAAGGCATGGGTCGCAATATGCATGCCGCCGCCGATCACGCTGGATTGCGAGACCAGCATGGCGCCGAGCACAATGTATGACAGCTGGCTAATGGTCGAATAGGCGAGCCGCGCCTTGAGATTGTCCTTGGTCATGGCGACCAGGGACGAAATCAGGATCGTGGCGGCGGCGAGATATTGCAGCCATATGGTCGCGTCGATATCCCGCAGCAGATCGATGCCGAAGATATAGACCGTCACCTTGAGCACCGTAAACACGCCCGCCTTGACGACCGCGACCGCATGCAGCAATGCGCTGACCGGCGTCGGCGCGACCATGGCCGCGGGCAGCCAGCGGTGGAACGGCATCAGCGCCGCCTTGCCGATGCCGAATACATAGAGCAGCAATAACCCGCCGATCACCGCACCGTCGGCCTTGCCCGTCAGGATGCCGCCCTGGGTGAAATCAAGCGTACCCGCGATCGACCAGGTGATGATGATGCCGAGCAGTAAGAACCCGATCGAGGTGCCGATCAGAATGCCGAGATAGACTCGTCCGGCGCGCATGGCTTCATTGGTGCCGGCATGGGTGACCAGCGGATATGTGGATAGGGTCAAAATCTCGTAACAGATGAACAGAGTCAGCATGTTGCCCGAATAGGCGATGCCCATCGCCGCCGCCAGCGCGATGGCGAAACAGACATAGAAGCGGGTCTGGTTCTCTTCCTCGTGGCCACGCATGTAGCCGATCGAATAGATCGAGGTGACAATCCACAGCCCGGACGCGATCAACGCGAACAGCATGCCGAGCGGTTCGACGGTAAATTTGATTTCGAGCCCGGGAAACAGTTCCAGCAGCACCAGTTCGGGCCGTTCGCCTGAGGCGACCTGGGGCAGGATCATCACAACGACCGCAAACAGGGCGCCCGCAGTGATCATGGTGACGGTTTCGCGTAAATCGGGCCACCGGTCGCACAGGCCGATTAGCACCGCGCCAACAAGCGGGATAACGATGGACAGGGCGATGGCGAATTCCGGCGACATTATTGGGTCCCCAGCAGCGCGCGCGCCGCCATGCGGGAAACGGTCAGCGGAAGCTCTGTTTCGATGCCGAAATAGATATTGGCCCCGACCAGAACCCAGGTCGGGATCAGCAGGCTGGTTGGCGCTTCAGTGACGGCCTCGCTGCCGGCTGGCGGGCTCCGGAAATAGGCCTGCTCAACCACCCGCCAGACATAGACCACGGCGAGCAGCGAACTCATCATGAGCAGCGCTGCGACCCACCAGAGATCGCGGTCGAGCGCGGCCAGCACAAACTGCCATTTGGAAATGAAGCCCGCCGTCAACGGCACGCCGATCAGGCTGAGCCCGCCGACCACGAAGGCGGCCATGGTCAGCGGCATGCGCCGTCCGAGCCCGGCGAAATTGTCGATATGATGTGACGAGATGCGAAAATAGATGCAGCCCATGGCCAGGAACAACCCACCCTTGATCAGGGCGTGGTTGAACAGATGCAGGACCGTCGCCGCCACGCCGTTGACTGTGACCAGGCTGACGCCGAGGATCATGTAGCCGATCTGCGCCACGCTGGAATAGGCCAACATGCGTTTGATGTTTTCCTGGAAGATGGCGACGAACGAACCGGTGAACATGGCGATGATCGCCAGCGCCATCAGCGGCGGACCGCTCGGCAGGGTTTCAAACGAGAATTCGGCCCCGAAAATAGTGAAGAAGAACCGCAGCAGCACATAGACGGCCACCTTGGTGGCCGTCGCCGCCAGAAAGGCCGACACCGATGACGGCGCGTAGGTATAGGCGTCGGGCAGCCAGAGATGGAGCGGGAACAGCGCCAGCTTCAGCAGGGTGCCAACGGTGATGAACGCGAAGGCTGCGACCACCGTGCGGTCATAGCCGTTTATCTCCAGGCGTTGCGATATATCTAGCATGTTGAGCGAACCGGTGGCGTGGTATAGCAGGCCGATGCCGATCACGATAAAGGTCGCCCCGATGGTGCCCAGCACCAGATACTGATAGGCGGCCGTCAAGGCGCGTCGGTCAAAACCGAGACTGATCAGCACATAGGATGACAGGGACGAAATCTCGAGAAACACGAACAGATTGAAAGCATCGCCCGTGATCGCCACGCCCATCAGACCGGTCAGGCACAGCAGATAGGCCGAATAGAACATGTAGTGCCGCTCATGAATATATTCGAGCAGCATGGAATTGCGGGTATAGGGCACCACCACCGAGCCGATGCCGCTGACGATCAGCAGCACCATGGCGTTGGCCGCATCGATCCGGTATTCGATTCCCCAGGGCGCGGCCCAGCCGCCCAGTTCGTATGAGATGATGCCCTGGTCCATCACCTGGCCCAGCAGCAAGCAGGAAATGATGAAGGCCGACCATGTCGCGACCAGCGCAATGCCGAACGGCACATTGCGCCAGCGCAGCAGAATGCAAAGCGGCGCCGCGATCAGCGGGATAACAATCTGCAGGGCGGGGAAATGTTCGGTGATCACGAATCGTCGTCCAGCTTGTGAATTTCGTCTTCCTCGATCGTGCCATAGGCTTGACGAATGCGGACCACCAGGGCGAGACCCAGCGCCGTGGTCGCGACCCCGACCACGATGGCGGTCAGGATCAGGACATGGGGCAGGGGGTTGGAATAGTTGGTAATGCCCTCGGCGATGATCGGTGCGGTGCCGCCGGTGACCTTGCCCATGGAGATGTAAAGCACGAACACGGAAGCCTGGAACACGTTCAGCCCGACCAGTTTCTTGATCAGATTGCCGCGCGCGATAACCACATAAAATCCGGCCATCATCAAAAAGATGACGATCCAGTAATTATAAAGGCCGACGATATCCACGCGCTTAGCCCTTCCATCTGGCGAAAGTATAGAACACCGTGATCATGACGCAGGCCACCGTGGTGCCGACGCCGAATTCAATCACCGAAATACCGAGATGCTGGCCATGCACCGGGTCGTGTTGCAGGACCGAGTAATCGAGAAAATTGCCACCCATCAGGAGCGACACGATTCCAACGCCGGCGTACAACAGGACGCCGCCCGCCATGCCCGACCGCAATATTCCGTCGGGTAAAATGCTTTCGGCGTTCTCGACCCCGAAAATCAGCGCGTACAGGATGAACCCCGAGGCAAAAATAACTCCGGCCTGGAAGCCGCCGCCGGGTCCGAAATCCCCATGAAACTGCACATAGAGCGCGAACAGCAGGATGAACGGCATCAGTAGTTTCGTGACCACCCGGAGGACGAGATAATCGTTCATGCCTCTTCGTCCTCTTTTTTGCGGCGTCCGCGACGCCAGGATCCGAGCAGCAGGATCACGCCGATGCCGGCTGTGAAGATCACCGTGACCTCGCCCAGCGTGTCATAGCCGCGATAGCTCGCCAGCACCGAGGTGACCACATTGGGGACACTGGTGGCGCCTTGGGATTCTTCAAGATACAGCGGCGCCACATGATGGTGGATCGGCGCCTTGGGGTCGCCGAACCGCGCCATGTCGAGGCTGCCGTATATCAGCGCCGCGCCGGTCACCGCGCAGACAAACAGGGGAATGATCTGTGAATGGGCCGGCAGCTTTTCCTGTTGCGACGTCACCGCCAGGGTGCCGAGAAACAGGACCGTCGAAATCCCCGCGCCGACGGCGGCTTCGGTGAAGGCCACGTCCACTGCGTCCAGCGCCACGAACATGGACGCCGCCAACAATGAATAAATGCCGCCCAGCATGGCGACCGCGAACAGATTGCGGACCCGCACGATCGCGACCACGGTCACTGCCATGAAGAACAGCAATACGATGTCGATGATCGCTACGATGGCCCGTTCCCCTTCCTGTCGGCGGTCTTGCCGGGAGCATCTTTGGACGGATCGCCCAGCACCGGTTTCAGGCCGTCCGCATGGGCGGTGTGGATCAAAGCATGAGTCGATGTGGGGCTGGTGAAGAAGATGAAGATCATGATCAGCGCCAGCTTAACGGTGACCAGCGTAAAGCCGCCCTGCAGCATGAGCCCGACCAGGATCAGGTCCGCGCCCAGCGTATCGGTAATGCCCGCCGCATGGGCCCGTGTATAGACATCGGGCAGGCGCAAAACCCCGATGCCGCCGATCAGCAGGAATCCGGCGCCGGCAACCAGCAATATCCAACTCAGAATATCGATCGCCATTGCCATCATTCCGGGTCCCCGTTGCCGCGAGACGCCCCGTCGCCGCTAGAGGAAGGGCCGATGCCGAGATCCGTGTATTTGAAGTATTTCAGCACCGCGACGGTGCCGATGAAATTGATCAACGCATACACCAGCGCGATGTCGAGAAATTCAGGGCGTCCCATAAGAAAACCGAGCACGGCAATCATCAGCACGGTTTTGGTGCCAAACATGTTGACCGCAAGTATTCGGTCATAAAGCGTCGGGCCCAGGCATGCGCGCGCCAATGCGAATGCCATCGCCACAAGAATTCCCAATGCCGCCGCCGTGAACATGATGTCAGTTGTCCTCGCCGGCGACCTGGGTAACGCGCCTGTCCATTTCGCCGTTTTCCAGCCCGGCCGCAGCGTCCCGGGTGATCGCGTGCACCAGAATATCGCCATGGTCCACATCGACCGAAATCGTGCCCGGCGTCAGGGTGATCGAGTTGGCGTAAAAGACCAAAGCGAGATCGGATTTCTGGGTCGGCTTCACATGGATCAATGTCGGGCTGATGGGCAGCCGGGGATGCAGCACCACACGCGCCACATCGATGTTGGCCTTGACGATTTCCCAGGCCAGCCACGGCATATAAAGGATTGAACGCCATGTCAGATGAATGGGCGCTGATTCTCGGTCGACGATATCCATGCGGATGGTGATGATGAGCACCAGAATGCATGACGCCACCCCCAGCCCGATCAGCAACGGCGTCATGATGCCGGACATCAGAAGCCATGTGCCGAACAAAACCAGACCCAGTGAGATAACGTGAAACAAATCCGCCCCGTCGAAACTCTATCGCGCGCTCTAACGGCGTCGACCGTGCGCGCGGCAAAACTTATTATGACGGGGGTGATTTATCCAGCGATAATTGGGAATGGGGCTTCGAGCTTCGTTCCGGCATTCGTTTCAGGGATTTCAGACGCATCGTGAAGACGCGCAAAACAAATTATTTCGAATAGATTCAGCGTATTCACCGTCGCATATGGAATGTTCGGATCGAACGGCATAGATCAAACAGGTCTGTGATCGATTGAGATAGGTCGGAAAAAAGCATGGTGACTTAATTTCTATCAGTGTTAGAGTAATCGGAGGTTTAGTAGGGGGGAGCCTCTGGGTGAGTGATTCCCATAGTATGCAGGCATTACATGAATCCGTTGAGTCCACTCGGCTACGCGGTACGGTCAAGTGGTTCAATGTTGTGCGCGGGTACGGTTTTATTGCGCCCGATGATGGCTCGGCGGATGTGTTTTTGCACATGACTGTTTTGCGACAGGCTGGCTATGACAATGTTCCGCCGGGTTCCACCGTGGAATGCGAGGCGGTCAAGGGCGGCAAAGGCATGCAAGTGCTGTCCATTGTCGAACTCGACGTTAGCACAGCGGTGGAAGAATTTCCCGAAGGCGCGGTTGGCTCGCCGTATGCCGATGATTACCAGATTCCCGAGCCGACCGGCGACTTGATTGCTGCGACCGTGAAATGGTTCAATCCCCACAAAGGGTACGGCTTTGTGTGTCCGGATGACCGCGACCTGGATATTTTCGTTCACATGGTTACATTGCGCAACGCGGGAATTATCGGGCTGATAACGGGGCAGCATGTTCAGGTGCGCACCGCTGACGGTCCCAAGGGACTACAGGCCACCGAGATCCGCATGATCGGGCCGCACGACCCGGAAACATCGGAAAGCGAAATCTCCGAGTAGCGGGACCGGATTATGTTGCGGGAGTTTCAGGCATTCTGTGTTCTTGCCGCCGTGCTGGTGGTTTCAGCACCGTCAGCGCAAGCCGGGCAGGGGCCCGCAGCTCCGCTCGCGACATTCCCCACAGCCAAGCTGTCCATTGTTGCGTCTTCCGGCGAGGCGTCCTCCGGTCGTCATGAATTTACCGTGGAAATAGCCCGTACCCGCCGACAACAGGCCCAGGGACTGATGTTCCGGCGGCGGCTGGCCGGTAATGCGGGAATGCTGTTCGTCTATCAGCGGGTGGGCATGGTGTCCATGTGGATGCGCAACACCTATATCCCGCTCGATATGCTGTTCGTGGGGGCGGATGGGAAGATTGCGCATATTGCGCAACGCACCACGCCCCATTCCCTGGAAACGATCTCGTCGACCGAACCCGTGAAGTCGGTGTTGGAGCTCAATGCTGGAACCGTCGCGCGGCTGAAAATCAAAATTGGCGACCAGGTGAGTTCCCCGGCGCTATAGTCCGGACACCCGACCCCAATGTCATGCCCTCATTTGGAAAAATGGAGGGCATTTCCGGTACCAGAGGCAGCCAGTGTCAAAACCTGCGCGGCGCCTGTTAAGCGTTCGGCTTAAGGGATGCGACCATGGGAACTTTTTCCCAATTCTCGCCGGCTGCAATCATGCAGGACGTGCCGTTCGGCATCGTGATGATGATGGTCCAGCTGGTGCCGCTCTGGCTCGACAGAACCTCAATGACCCCGCCATTATTGCCGAGCCCAATGGCGACGGGCGCTTCCTTGTACTTGCCGGCGAGATGTTCGACAACATCCGTCCGTTTGGTGCATGCGGGCTGCTGCTGTTGGGCCGCTGCCGGCGTGATCGTGGCGGCGATTAAGATGGCCGCGGATACTAACGCATGGCGAAACATGGTACCCTCCTCACTGGCTGAAACACATACGGTTTCAATGCCATGAGTTCATTTTCGACCAATTCGCGTTAATAATTGGTTACTCTGTGCGGCAAATGTCCAGCATTTTTGTAACATGTTTGTTAAATGAAAATGAAATTTACGTTTTTCAATACTTGTAAGTATTTGAATATTCGAATTTTTATTATGACCGTTCTTTTGTGTCACGTTTTCGTGCAAGCGTGACTCCATCGCCGAACGGTAGTGTCACCATGCTGACCCGATCGTCCAGATGGATCATTTCATTGAAGCGTTGCATATAGGAGGTGTATTTACCCTGCGGCGGTTCGGCCAGGACATCGCCGCTCATAAAGATATTGTCGAACGCCATCAACCCGCCTGGACGCAGCAACGTCAGACAGCTCTCGTAATATCCCGCGTAGCCCGGCTTGTCGGCGTCGATAAAGGCCATGTCGAAGCTGCCCGCATGGCCTTGCCCGGCCAGATCGGCCAGAATATCTGCGCATTCCCCGACCCGGAGCTCTATCCGGTCGGCGACCCCCGCCTTGGCCCAGTAGCGTCGACATAAGACATGGGCCGCTTCATTTATGTCGCAGGCGACCACGCGTCCGCCGTCGGGCAGGGCCATCGCCATGGCCAACGCGCCATAGCCGGTAAATGTGCCCAGTTCGAGGATGTTCCTGGCCCCGGTAAGTTCGACCAGAAAGGCCAGGAACTGTCCCATTTCGGGCGGGATCTGCATATTTTTGCCCGGAAATCTGGCGGTTTCGGCGCGCAGTTCCCGTTGAATTTCGGTTTCGCGCAGGGATACAAGCCGCGCATATTCATGCAGTTTTTCCGGCAACAGGTAGTTTTCGACCGTCATGATCAGTCCTGAATAGGTTCTGGATACAGTCCCGGAATACGGCAAAGACAGCGGATGGTAAAGCGCAATCCGGCGCATTCCCCGACTTTTGATACGGCGTGACCGTCAGTGATTTCAAGACGTCTAAAATTACCGGCGAATTGAAAATATCATTAACGCTTCCTTACTTTTTTGACCGTCATAGTGCCTCAACGGTACGGCGTATCTGAACCGATCTGGATGAGTAATCATGCGTAATATTTTGAAAAACCGAGATGGCGGGGTCATGATATATTCCGCCATGTTCGTCGCCATCGCCGTCGGCGCCGGCGCGTTGGCGGTCGATTTCGGCCGCCTTGAGTTGTTGCGCTCGGAAATGCAGCATTCCGCCGACGCGGCGGCGCTGTCGGGGGCGGTTCAGCTCAATGGTCAGGATGACGCCATGGTCCGGGGCGAAAACGTGGCGCGCAACGCCATGGCCCAGGCCAGCAATGTTCCCGCGACCGGGAGCGGTACGTCCCTATCGGTCGCCAATGTCAATTTTTATGCGGATTACGCGACCAAGGTCGCCGCGACTTCCGGCCTGGACGCGAAATTTATCGAGGTCACGCTGGCGCCACAACCGGTCAACTTGCTGTTTGCGCCGATTTACTCGGTCATGTTTGGCGCCGCGTCCACGTCGACTTTGAACGCCAAGTCTGTTGCCCGTGTGCGGCCTTATGTCTGCCATGCGCCGCCGCTGATGATGTGCGATCTGTCGGAACTGGATCCCACGCTGGACCCGACCCTTCCGGCCAATATCGGCCGTCAGGTGCGGCTCAAGGAGCCGCAGGGCGGATCGGGAAGCTGGGTGCCGGGCAATTTCGGGCTGCTGGCGCTGCCTGACGGCAGTTCCGGCGCGATTGATATCGAAGCCGCGCTGGCTGCGATCGAACCGGCCGATTGCTATGAAATCGACGTGATCACCGCGACCGGTTCGAAAACCAACAAGGTGAAGGACGGCATAAACACCCGCTTCGATGTGGGGACCATGCCCCAGCCGCCGGCCCCAAACGTCATCAACTATCCGCAGGATGTCGATCTGCTGCCAGATTTCACCCTCAATATCGGCGGCGGTGTCTGGGACATCGACGGCTATTGGGCCGCCAAGCACGGCGGGGCGCCCACGCCGCCGGACCTTTTGGGCGCCAGCCGTTATCAGGTCTATCTGTATGAATTGGGTGAAACCTTCGCCCGCGACGGCAAGAAGACTTCCTATCCTCCGCCGGGCGGCGTCGCGCCGTCGGGATATACCCTGGTGACGCCGCCGGCGCCGGATCTGGCGGTCAACGCCGCCAATCCAACCCTGCCCGATTTCGACGGCGTGCCGCAGGATATTCCGGCGTCGAACGGCCAGGCGCGCCGATTGGTCGAGGTGGCTCTGCTGCAATGCGTTGCCGACGGTATCAACGGCCACGGCACCTATCCGACCAACGGCAAATATGTCGAGATGTTCATCACTCAGGAAGTCAAGGATCCGCCCGACGCGGCGATCTATGGCGAGATCGTGCGCTCGCTGTCGTCCTATTCCGACCCGGAGTTTCACGCCAATGCCGCGCTTGTTGAATAACTTAAAAGCGCTTTGCGCGCTCGGCCGGTTGCGCCGTGATGAAAACGGCATCGCCGCTGTCGAATTCGCGCTGGTGCTGCCCGTCTTGCTTTTGCTCGGAATCGGGATGACCGAAATGGGCCGCGTGGTGAACCAGGCGACCACCGTGCAGAAGGCTCTGCGCGCGGGCGCGCTCTATGCCGCGCGGAATCAGTTTCCATTGACGGCGGCGGTGAAAACCACGGCTGAAAACCTCGTAAAAAAGGGCGATCCGACAGGAGCGGGCGCCTATCTGGTCCCCGGTTGGTCGGAGGCCGGCGCCAGTCTTCTGTTGGAAACGCCCGATTTCGATTTGAACGGCACGCCGCTCCCCGTGGTGCGGTTGACGGCGACGGTGCCCTTCGTGCCCATGCTCCCTGGTCTGCTTCCCATTCCCGGTTTCAACCTGGTACTGAAACATGAACAAGCTTACATCGGCGATTAGAAAATTTCTGCGCCCCGGCGACGGGGAAAGCGGATCCGCGGCAGTCGAGTTCGGCATGATCGCGCCGATTCTGCTGCTGATCACTTTTGCCGTTCTGGAATTCGGCCTGGTGCTTTTTGAGGAGCACCGCGCCACCGAGGCAACCCGGCGCGGTGCGCGCCAGGGCGTGATTGGCGCGTCCATTGCCGATCTGGCAACCCTTGCGCCGGCCACCAAGATAATTTGTAAGTCAGTTGCCGGGGCCGTCGATTGTGGCGGCGTCACGGTGACCTCGGCCGCCACATTCAACACAATCCTGGCCGATATGCAGGCCATTCTCCCCGACATCACGGCGGCACATGTCAATGTGGTCTATAGCGACAGTGGGCTGGGGGCGATTGCCTCGGGCGGCATCAAGCCCTTCGTGACGGTCAGCCTGAACAATTACCAGCACAAATTTATCGCGCTCGGCGTCTTTCCCGGCATGCCGGCGCAAATCACGCTCCCGGATTTCGCCGCTACGGAAGTTCCCGGAGGCTGGGCTCCCTGATCGAAGCCCGACAGACCGGGGATCGCGTCACGAAAGCTCGGCCCGCATTTCCACCAGCGTTTCCATTTGCCGGTCGTCGTCCGTGCCGGTGAAGCGCAGCGCCAGATGGGTCGCGCCGCCGTCGACGAAATCATTCAGCCATTCGGTTACTTCGCCCCGGTTGCCGGCAAAGCAATATTGCTGGGTGCGAATATTTTCGGCGGGCTGCAGGTAATAGCTTTCCAGATAATGATCGAGCTCGGCATTCGCCTTGCCATTGTCGTCATTGACGGCGACCGTGATATAGGCGGCCCCGGTAAGTCCGGCGGGATCGCGGCCAGCCTCCTTGGCGTGTTCCTGAACCCGCGACCAGCTTTCGCCCCAGCCCTTGCCGTTGCCCGCCCCCGACGGAAACCAGCCTTCATAATATCTGCCGGCGCGTTTGAGCGCGTCCGGAACGCCGCCGCCGCTCCAGATCGGCGGCCCGCCCGGCGTGAAAGGCTTCGGCGCCAGTTCGCCGCCCTTGACGGTCCATCTACCTTCCCAGTCGACCGGTTCGCCTGACCACAGCGCCCGGCACAGCCGCATCTCCTCCAGCATGCGCCCGATGCGCTTCTCGAACGGGACGCCGGCGGCTTCAAATTCGTTCCTTATGGCCGGGATGTCGCGCGCCGTGCCGATGCCCAGGATCAGCCGCCCTTCGCTGATCTGATCGATGGTGGCGACCTGATGGGCCAGCAGGACCGGATTGCGTAACATGGGCAGCAGCACGGCCGTGCCCATCTTGACCTTGCTTGTGCGGGCCGCGATGGCGGCGATCAGGGCGAGCGGTTCGTGACGCGGCTTGGCGAGCAGGGAATCGCCGATCCAGACCGAATCGATCCCCAACGCATCGGCCCGATCGCCAAGCTCAAGGATCCGCCCCGTTTCATGAACGCCAACCATGACCCGCTCGCGGGTCGGCAGCAGATAACCGACTTTAACCGGCATTTTCAGATAAACTCCCTGATGAACTCCATGTTCGCGGTGACCGTATCTCGATTCAGCCGCCGAAGAAACTTCATATCCACAAATCTTAATCCAACTTTGACGTTGCCGGACCTAGTCTCAGTCCCTACATTCCCGCCGAGCGTTCGGGGCGTAGCTCAGCCTGGTAGAGCGCCGGCTTTGGGAGCCGGAAGCCGGAGGTTCGAATCCTCTCGCCCCGACCAATTTCTATCCCGTGCCAATCTTATCCCATGGAGGGCAGTGACGTGGCGCAGTTGCGAATTTACCAACCGGCCAAGACCGCCATGCAGTCGGGCCGCGCGAGGACCCGGCAATGGATTGTCGAATTCGCGCCCGGCGCGGCGCAGTCCCCGGACCCCTTGATGGGCTGGGCCGGCGGCGCCGATACCAACCGTCAGGTCAGGTTGCGCTTTGACAGCCGTGACGAAGCAGTTGCCTATGCGGATCGGCGCGGCCTTGATTACGAGATCGAGGAACCACGCACGACCGTTCACCGCATCAAATCCTATTCCGACAATTTCAAGCCCGGACGCGATACCAACTGGACTCATTAGTCTAGAAACGGCTCCGGCCCGCTCCCCCACCCCCGGGTGGGGGAGCGGGCCGGAGCAGACTTCGCTTGACCTATGGCTATTCCTGGTCCGGCTCCAGATATTCGATGCTGTTGACGAAGGCGGTGACGGCGGGAACGATGGGGTTGCGTTTTTCCTCATAGATATGGGCGACCAGCCCGGCGGCGCGGCCGACCACCGAGACCGCGCGCATGACCTCGACCGGAAAGCCAATCTCGTTCAGCACCGCGCCCAGCGCGCCGGTGACATTCAGTGTCAGATGACGCCCGGCGGCCTTGTCGATTTCCTCGCCCAGCATGGTGACCAACTCGATATAGTCGCCCGTTGCGCCATTATTACCCGCAATTTCGAACAGCCGCGCCGCGCGCGGGTCGATCGGGTTGTAGTAGGGATGGCCGAAGCCGGGCACGAAGCGTTTCGCGGCGCGATATTCGGCGACCGTGTCGGCCAGGAACTGCCGCTTGTCGCCGTCCTGATTCATGCAGCGATGGAGTATTTCCCCGGTGCCCACCATGGTGCCGGCATATTTGTTGCCGACCATCAACAGCCCGGCCGCGACCGGCACCTGGATGTCGGTCGGCACGGATTCCTCGACCATGCGGGCGACCAGCGCGTTGGGCGTGATGCCGTGATCCATCAGAATGATCAGGCAGGAATCGAAGATCTTGACCTCGCCCGGGGTCGGCTCCTTCCCGGTGACGATGAAGTAATAGGCCTCCGAAAAGCTTTTCTCACCGAGGATTTCGGTCAGCACGTCCTTGCCGCGCATGCGAAAGCGGTTGGTGTCCGATGTGGGGGTGCCGATGCGTGTGGTGGGTCTGGTCATGTGCCGCGTCTCCCTGAATGAAGTTGTGTTGAATTTAGGGGCGAGGATAGTGTTGGCGCAAGTCGGCTCGCAATTTCGCCAAACAAGCATGGTGTAACGCCCCAAACAATCGTGGCGTAAAGCCAATGAACATGTATAGAATTCGGCCACACCCAATCACAAGGAGAGCGACATGGAGCTCCCAACAGGCAACGAACAGTTTTTCAAGATGAGCGTCGATTCGTTCAACACCGACACGGTACTGGCGAATGCGGCCAAGCAGCGCGATGCGCGCGGGCTCAACGATGTGCTGATCATCGATGTGGATTCGCATCATTATGAGAGCGAATCCATGCGCGATATCGTCGAGTTCATCGAGGATCCCGTGCTGCGCCAGCTCGCCCAGTCGAGTACCCAGGTCACACAGCGGGGCAATATGTTCGGCAGCCAGGTCGGGTATCAGGACATCGGCGGACGGGTGACCCGTTATCCGCTGCGCAAGATGGAGGAAACGCCGGCGGACGGAATCCATCGCGACGTGCATCTGACTCACAAATGGATGGACGCCATGGGCGTCGATTACACCTGCATGTTTCCGACTCCCATGTTGTCTCTCGCCATGCACCCCCAGCCCGAGGTCGAACATAATCTGGCGCGCGCCTATAACCGCTGGCTGGTGGAAAAGGTTTTGCCCGGCTCGCCGCGCATGAGCTCGATGCTGTATCTGCCGTTCAACGACCACGCGGCAGCCTACAAGATGGTGCAGGAATTCGGCGACAAGCCCGGCGTGCTCGGCTTCATGGTCACCTCGGTGCGTCACAAGCCGGTGCATGACAATGACTATATGAAGATATACGGGTTGGTTGAGGAGATGGGTCTGCCGCTGGGCTTCCATTCCGGCTTCAAC
>CALGIA010000103.1 GCA_937916005.1 uncultured Rhodospirillaceae bacterium | reverse complement strand
CCAGCGGTTTTTCCGGAACACGTCGCCGCGCAGGGCAATCACATGCATGATCGGAAAAATCCCGGTGTCGCGGTAATATTGCTCTTCGACCTCGCGGTAATTGGGATAGAGCTGTACGATTTCCCCGGTGCCTTCCTCAAACGGTCCCGGCGGATGGGCCGCCATGACGCAATCGATCTCGCCCGACATCAACATGCCGGTCAGGGATTTCTCCGGCATGGGCGTGTATTTCACGCCGTCGGGCAGCTTGAGCTTCACTTTTTCGGCGCGGCCCGGATCATTGACGCCGGCCTGCAGCCATTCCACATCCTGCAGGGCGACGCCCATCTGATGCACCATCCAGCCGCGCGTATAGATCGACGCGGTCTGGGCCCATTCGGGAATGCCGATCTTCTTGCCGGCCAGATCGCGCGCATCCTTGATCGGACTGTCCGCCATGACGAACAGCGAGGACTGGCGAAACACCCGGGACGGAAACACCGGAATCGCGGTGATGCTGTCGTCATCCTGGGATTTCAGCGAGATATATTTGCCCATGGACATTTCCGAGACATCCCATTCACGGAACTTGGTGAAGCGGAAGAATGTCTCCTCGATGCTGAGCTTGAGATAGTTGAGGTCGATTCCCTCGGCCTGAATAGCGCCGTTGGTGAAATCGGTAAAATGGTCGTACTCGCTGGCCGCGAATGTAAGCGGTAATTTCGACATTCCGGTAATTCCCTTTTATATATCGCGCCGTCTGGCCTCGCCCGTCTGGTGATAGTCTTATACAATCCGGCCCTGTTAGGCACGAATTTCTCGCCATGGACTCAGGAGACCAAAATGACCCCCGACATTGGCGCCGACCCGCAAAAAGAATTTCATGACCGGATTTCGGCGCGCAATCTGGCGGCGCTCTGGGTCGCGCGGCGCGGGGTGGATATCTCCAAACCGAAATCTCCCGCCGTCGCCGCCCTGTGGCGCTATGACGATATTCGCGGCGACATCGCCGAGGCCGGGGACATCGTCAGCGCCGAGGATGCATTTCGCCGGGTGCTGGTGCTGGAAAATCCGGCCTATCCGGGTGAAATGCGCATCACCAACACGCTTTATGCCGGACTGCAGCTGGTCAAGCCGGGCGAGATCGCGCCGTGCCACCGCCACAGCCAGACCGCGCTGCGCTTTGTGGTCGAGGGCGATGGCGCCTATACCACGGTGGAAGGCGAACGGGTCCGTCTCAGCCAGGGCGATTTCGTGATCACCCGGAACTGGTCCTGGCACGATCATGGTAATGACAGTGACGGCGACGTGATCTGGCTCGATGGGCTCGACACGCCCCTGGTCGATTTTCTCGACACGGTGTTCCGGGATTTCTATCCGGAACAGGCCCATCCTTTGACACGGCCCGAAGGCGACGCGGCGGCGCGCTATGGCACGGGCATGCTGCCCATGGGGTTTGAAGCGGAAAGTATCTATTCCCCCATGCTGCGCTACCCCTATGCGCCGGCCCGCGCGGCGCTGGACAAAATGCGCCGCGCCAAGTCGGGCTGGGATGAATGTCATGGGCTCAAGATGCGCTACATCAATCCGGCCAGCGGTGACGATGCCATGCCGACCATGGCCGCCTTCCTGCAATTCATGCCGAAAGATTTCAGCGGCGCAACCTATCGCTCCACCGACGGGGCTGTCTATTGCGTGACCGAGGGTTCGGGCAGATGCATCGTGGATGGGGAAACCTTCGAATGGGGTCCGCGCGATGTGTTCGTCGTCCCCGGCTGGCATGAATACCGCCTGGAAGCCGACGCGGATTCCGTTCTGTTCAGCTATTCCGACCAACCGGTCCAGCAAAAACTCGGCCTCTGGCGCGAAATGCGGGGTGCGTAATTCCGCGATTCTCCACTAGTGTTCCGCCCGAAACGAATGATTCCCATAAGGCGGATTTGATGCGAATC
>CALGIA010000102.1 GCA_937916005.1 uncultured Rhodospirillaceae bacterium | reverse complement strand
CCGTCGCTGGCGCCGCTGGTTGGTTTGATATCGAGAGACGCGCTCGGCGCGGAGCTATCTGATTGCATTGCGCCCGGCGGCCCAACGACCTGGCCGCCCAGTAGCCCGCCGGCGCCGCTCTTGCTCGTGGATGCGGTCGCCGGCGTGAAATAATCCGCAATGCCTTTTTTCTGATCATCGGTAGTCGCGTTTAAAAGCCACATGAGCAGGAAGAAAGCCATCATGGCCGTCACGAAATCGGCATAGGCGACCTTCCAGGCGCCGCCATGATGGCCATGACCGCCCTTGACGATCTTCTTGATGATGATCGGTTGTTCGTTGTCGGCCATGCCGTTTATCAGGCTCCGACCGCGGGTAACGCCGAGACGGCTTCTTCCACTTCGTAGAAGGTCGGCCGGACGTCGGACAATAGGGATTTACGCGCAAATTCGATACAAATCGCAGGTGCGTAGCCGGCCAGATAGGCAAGAATCCCTGCCTTCATGCAGGTATAATATTTGCTTTCGGATTCATATGCCATGGTCAGCGTCGTCGCGACCGGGCCGACAAAGCCATAGGCGACGAACACGCCAAGAAAGGTTCCGACAAGCGCGCCGCCAATCAGGTGACCCAGCACTTCCGGTGGTTCCGAGATCGCGCCCATGGTCTTGATAACGCCAAGCACGGCGGCGACGATCCCCAGTGCGGGAAGCCCGTCGGCCATGGATTGAACCGCGGCGGCGAGCCGGTGCTTTTCCTGATGATGAGCCTCAATTTCCTCATCCATCAGCGCTTCCATCTCGTGCGGTTTTTCGGTGCCGAGACTGATCATGCGAAGGTAATCGCACATGAACGTCAGCGCGTGATGATTGGCATGAAAATTGGGGAACTGACCGAAGAGATCGCTTTCTTCCGGATTTTCCACATGGGGTTCGAGCGACAGCATGCCCTTTGCCTTGGCGAGCTTGAACACCTGGTACTGCATGCTGAGAAGTTCGATAAAATCGTCTTTTTTATAGGGCGACCCTTTGAAGGCCGTGCCCAGGGCGCCGCCGAACTGAGTGATCACCGATTTGGGGTTGCCGATGATGAAGGCGCCAATCGCCGCGCCGATGATGATAACGGCCTCGAAGGGTTGCCACAGAACGGCCATCTTGCCGCCCATGGCCGTATAGCCGCCGAACACGCACACGATAACAATAATGGAACCAACAATAATGAACATTTACGACCTCGGGGACTCACGGATCAAAACCCTGCACGACAACAAAGTTACCGAGTTAAGTTAAAATCCCGTTAAATTTATTTCGTGCAAAATCAATAAGTTAGGCCTGGTTGGCGGGGTTTCACAGGTTCAACCCGCAGCCGGTGTTTGCGCGACGGCGGCGGGCGGGTTAATTTCCGCCGCCTTGATGGCAAATCAGACGGGTAAGGGGCGGAATGAGCGAAAATGTAATATCGGTCGAAAAGCTGAATGAAAGATTGATCGCCAACCCATTCAATAGCTGGATGGGGTTGGAAATTCTAAAGCTGGACGAAGACACTCTTGAAATCGGACTAAAATGGCGCGAGGAAATGATTTCGAACCCCGCCGCCCGTGTAACCCATGGCGGAATTCTCGGCGCATTGATTGATGTCGCGGCCGATTTCATGATTGCGGCAAAGGTTGGCATGCCGGTGCCCACCGTCGATCTCAGGGTCGATTACCATAGCGCCGCCAAGCCCGGCGACCTTAAGGCCATTGCGCAAATCGTGCGCATCGGCGGGACCAATTCGGTCGCGGAAGCACGAATTTATGACAGCGAAGGCAAGTTGATTGCCAGCGGCCGCGGCACCTATTTCACGGCCGCCGCCAAGAAGAGCAAATGAGGATGATTTCTGTGGGTTGCGTTGCGTCCGGCCTTTCCACTGGATTATGTTGAAACGAAGCGTCGTCAGTGGGACGATCTGTGGGACGGCCAATGGGACAGGATGATGCGCATATGAATTTTGACGCAACGGAATTTAGGAACACGATGGGGCGTTTTGCGACCGGGGTCACGGTCTGCACAACGGTCGATCAAAAGGGCGAACTGTTCGGCGTAACGGCGAATTCATTTTCTTCATTGTCGCTTGATCCGCCCCTGGTTCTGTTTTGTCTCGATTTGAAGGCCTTGAGCTTCAACGCCTTCAGTGAGGCGTCTCATTTCAACATCAATATCCTGGCCCAGGAGCAGGAAGAACTGTCATCCCATTTCGCCAAGTCCGGGACAGATAAATGGGTCGGCGTAAATTTCGGGACCAGTGAGTCCGGATGCCCGGTTTTGCCCAATTGCATCGCGGTCCTGGAATGCAGGAAACGCGACATCCATGACGGGGGCGACCACATTATCATCGTGGGTGAGGTCGAAAAATTCAGCAATGATACGGAAGGAAAACGCCCCCTGCTATTCTTCCAGGGGCGCTACAACGGTCTTCCTGCCTAGCCGGCTCTTTCCTCGCGGCGGCGGCGTCACGAATATTGTCTATCGTGACCGTTATGAAGCGGGCTTCAATTTCAACACGCCGATCGCACCGTCGAGCGCCTGGGCGCGGGATGCGGGAATGGAAATATAGACGCCGTCGCGCCATTTTTGAGTGAGGTCGCGGTAATGATTCGACATGAAGTTCCCCGACTGTCCGGTGGCCTGGATATATTGTGAGCGATCGAGATCGGCGAGATCATAGAGTCCGCGATAGCCGGCTCCGTGGACGCTGGCGAAGGGTTCCGCCGGGTTATTGGAGCGATGCTGCGCCCGATTGACGGTAAAGGCGCCGCCGTCGCTGGCAATCCGGATATCGGCGAAGCGGCGCAGCCCCGCGATGCGCCCGAACAAAGGATGGCGGAAGTGCGCATAGTGGGCGTTACCCCAACGCCAGGCGTTCTGGTCTCCGCCATGGGCTGCTTCAAGTTCATCCAGCGTGGCGTTCAGCGCGGTTTGCAACAGGGCATCGCATGTTTCAATTTTTTCGCTGGACCGGTCATCACACCATTTCGCGTCTCGCCTTAAAACATTACGCACGAATAACGGGCGGAGTCCCCAAAAGGCGGGGAGGGCGGCGCCGAGTTCGTCGGCATATAAGAGCCGATTAAATGTCCGGAGCCAGGCGATGAAGATCAGCGGCTCCGGCCGGTCCCGCGCCATGTTCCGGTTCCAGCCGCGCAGCAGTTCCAGGGCATGGCGCGCCCGGTCATTCCGGGGCTGTATCCGCGTCATCAGCGGGATCAGCTCGCGCGCCATGAGAGAGACGGTATCCGTTTGCATGGTCTTGAAACCGTCTATCTCGTATGGCCGTGGTGCGGACTCCAGCATTTGGAGAATGCGTTCCGCGCGAAAGGAAGGCGTTTTGTTTCGCCCGAGGTGATAGGGATAGGATTTGGGCGCGATGCGATTATTGGCGTTTACGATGCGGCCCGCGGGGGGATTGAATACCCACGGCAGGGCGTCGAACGGGATGAAGCCCCGCCAGTCATGACTTCCCGTCCATCCCGGCGCCGGCGTTGCGCCGTCTCCCGTCTTGCGGATCGGCACCCGTCCCGGCGCGGTAAAGCCGATATTCCCGGCGATATCCGCATAGGTGATGTTTTGCTGCGGCGAATGAAACAGGTGCAGGGCTGCGCGAAAATCGGTCCAATTCCGGGCGCGGTTGAGTCGGTAGAAGGCGTCGGCCGTCATGTCGTCCTCGCGCAGGGTTGCGGCGGAAAGCGCCACCACATGTCCAGACCCTGCAATAGAGGCTAAACCTGGCTCCAGATCGGACAGCACCGGCCCATGGCGCGTGTGCCGAATTGCGATGGTAACGTCCGGCCCGCCGGCGACGGATATGGTCTCTTGCCTGGTTTCGAACGGGCGTGCGCCGTCGGGCGTTATGTACTTCCGGGCGTCGGTCGGGTCGAGGCGCTCGATAAACAGATCCTGGGTGTCGCTTCCGGTCGAGGTGATCGCCCAGGCGATGTGTCCGTTATGTCCCAGGATGTGATACGGCACGCCGGGCACCGTGGCCCCGGTCAGGGTCAGGCCCGGCGACTCGGTCCGGGCCAGATACCACAGTCCGGGCGCGCGAAAGCCGAGATGGGGATCATTGGCCAGGAGGGGCTTGCCGGTCGCGCTATGGGCGCCATCGACGACCCAGGAGTTGGATGCGGTCATGGGCAGCATTTCCCGTGGCCATCGTTTCAGCAGGCCGGCGAACATGGGATGGAATTTTTGGAGCCCCCGCGCCCAGCCCGTTACGGTGGGGGCGACGTCGCTGTCTTCCTCCGGCCAAAGCGCATTGATCTGTTGTGGCGTGAGACGGGCTGATAGGCTCGCCCGGAGTGCTTCCGTGCGCCAGTTCCCGGTCAGACGCATGGCCATGATTCGCGCCCAGACAAGGGAATCCGCCGGACGCCACGGCGTAGGGCGGTAGCCCAGCACCAGAAACTCCGGCGGCAATATTCCTGCGTTGCCGGTCAAAAACGAATTGATCCCGGCGCTATAGGCCGTCAGCGCCCGCTGCGCCCGGGGCGACAGGCCGGCCACGCTTTTTTCGGCCAGACGATATAATCCGAGGGTCCGCATCATGCGATCCAGCCCCAATGTCGCGGGACCGACGACCTCGGACAGTTTCCCGGCGCCCAGGCGGCGCATGAAATCCATCTGAAACAGCCTGTCCTGGGCATGGACATAGCCTAGCCCGAAATAAGAATCCTCGGCAGTCTTCGCTCTGATATGGGGCACCGCATGGCGGTCGCGGATGATTTCTATTTCCGTGGAGGAGCCGGCGACGGTGATTTCGCCGCTGAGCCGGGGCAGGGATGTACGAAGCCACAGATAGCCGCCGGCGGCGGTAACGAACAGCACCAATGCCAGGCCGGCCAGGCCGCGCCGCAGCCACTTCATCT
>CALGIA010000101.1 GCA_937916005.1 uncultured Rhodospirillaceae bacterium | reverse complement strand
CCACCAAGACCATCGGATTTTTCTCAACTGATCCGAATGTCGTTCACACCAGGAAGCCATTGAAATCCCTCGCCGACCTCAAGGGCATGAAAATACGTTCCGCCGGACCGGTCTATGCCTCGACCATAAAGCATTTCGGCGGGATTCCCATTGGCATGCCGGTCACCCAATTGACCGAATCCATCAGCCGCGGCGTGGTTGACGGCGCCTTGCTCGGATGGGGCGGCGCATTGGTCTTCCGTATCCACAACGTGGCCGCCTATCATTACACGACCCCGCTCGGCACCACTCCCGCGATGGTCGCCATGAACAAGGGTAAGTGGAACGGACTGCCCGCTAAGGCGAAGGCCGCGATCAACAAATTCGGCGGCGAATATACCGCTCATCTGGGCGGCAAGGGCTTCGACAATTTCTCGCGCCGCGCGCTGGACATCATCAAGAAAAAAGGCGAGCGCAGCATCGTCACGGCCAGCGAAGCCGAAATCGCGCAACAAGCCGCCGAGGCGAAACCGGTGCACGATGCCTGGATCGCCAAGACAAAGAACGGCGCAAAAAAATATGCGGCCCTGACCCGAATTCTAAAAGACATCCGCGCCGGAAAGTAACCGGACCGGATCAGCTACCCACAAAAAAGAGGCTGCCGGATAGGCAGCCTCTTTTTTGTCATGATGTCCGCGCCTATTCGGCGGCCTGTTTCCGGGTTGCGCCTTCCGGGGCGAGCTTGAAGATACGGTTGGCGTTGCCGCCGAGGATATTTCGTTTTTCCTGTTCGGTGAGGCACGGGATATCCCAGATCGAGCTGGGTGAATCGAAATCCCAGTGGGGCCAATCGGAAGCATAAAGAAGCTGGGTGCCGGCGTTCATGGCGACCAGCGTCGATTCAAGCAATTTCGGATTGTGCGCCTCGATCGGCTGCGATGTGAAGAACATGTCCCTGATGTAATCGCTCGGCAGCTTTTTCAGAAGCGGCGCTTCCGACGACCGCATCAGATATTCATTGTCGAGCCGCTGCATCATGAACGGGATCCAGGCGAGGCCGCTTTCGATCCAGACCACGGGCATCTTGGGAAACCGTTCCGGCAAGCCGTGCAGTACCCAGTTGGTCAAATGCACCATGTTGCACAGCACGAAGGACAAGGCGTGTACGCCGATGAAGCGGTCAATCTGGCGCATCCACTGGTCGTCCCAGGTCGGGCCGGCATGGAATCCAAGCGGCAGGCCCGATTCCTCAATCGCGGCATAGACTTTCATATATTGATTGTGATGCACCGGCTTGTAGCGCACCGAGGTCACGTTGAAGCCCGCGACCCCGGGCTTGCCGGCGAATTCCTCGACCGTGCGCAGGCTGGCCTCCGGATCGTTGAACGGCAGATAGATCAGAGTGGTCAGCCGGTCATCGCCGGGGAGGACTTCCTGGGTCAGCCAGCGGTTATAGGCGAATGCCAGCGCGACCTCCTGCTCGCCGCTGGGATGCAGCCCGAGACCCAGCATGGGGGTCGGAAAGATGACCTGGTAGTCGATCGACAGCGCATCCATGGATCGGCGCGCGAGAACCACATCGCGATGCACGGTTTTGTCGTCAATGACTTCGCCGCGCAATCCGCCCGAATGGGGAATACGCCCGGCGACATTCTGATAATTATATCCGGGCTGGTAATTGGTGAGCGCGCCGGGATTGCTGCCGTCGGGCCGCTCGAAGCTTTTGGCGATATGCCGCCACACGGGGTCTTCAATATATTCAACGACCTGGGCCCAGGACGATGTTTCGAAATGATGGGCGTCCACGTCGATGACCAGAACATCATCGAGCCCTTTGTCCCGCGATTGCCGCGCCGCATGCGCCAGCATTTCATCGGTCGGCGTCTGGCGGTCCATTTCCTGCAATGGATCGGTCGTCGTGTTCCGGGTCTCATTTGCCATGTTTTTATCCACCAATTGGGTTTCGAACTCAGTGTAGCTTGTAAGCAAGAATTTCCAACTTCAGATTTCCGGGTCGCCGTGGGTCAGGTAATCCCACATGCGTTCATAGATCCTGCCCGATGACACCGCGCGCGCCTCGGCCTGTTCTGGCGTGAGAACCACCGGTTCGATCCCAGCCGCCATCACGGCGAGTTCGGTCTTGGCCGCTTCCTCCAGATAGAACGCCATGACGATGCTCTCCTCGACCGTCGCCCCGGTCAGCACCACGCCGTTGCCGCGCATGACAATTGCCCGCGAATCGCCAAGCTGATCGGCGAGCCTGGACGCGGCCTCGTCATTGCGCAACAGCAATGGGTCATCCCACAAAGGTGGCCTAGGGGCGAAATAGCTGGCGAATCCGTGCAGCGGCCGGGGCGTCAGGCCCATGGTCGACAAGGTCATGACATCACGCAGAAATGTCCGGCAGATACCGCCGACTTCAGGCCGGCGGCGATAGATCTGCTGATGGCAGCGCACCTCGCCCAGCACACCGTCCGGCAGCGGTCCGTCGACCGGAACCACGACGCCGTCCTCGCCTGGCGCGATATTGCCCATGGGCTTGGCGACGCAGACCAGAAAGCTGTCAGCGTCCAACCGGGCGCTGATATGGCCGTAGGCATGGCCCAACCCGTGCCGGCCAAGCGCGCGGGCGGCCTTTCTGACCCTTATCTGCGTTCGTTCGATCGGTTCGCCCTGAACGCCAAACTCTGTTTCAGCCATCAATATTCCTCACTAAAGCCGTCGGTTCAGCTTTGAAATTCCGGAATATCGGGTTTTGATCCCCAGACACAGAACGATTCCGGCGTGAACGGATACTGCTTTGGGCGATAATCCGGATCCTCGATCATACGCACCCCGTGGGAATATTCATACACCATCCCATCCGGTCCATCGAAATAGAGAAATTGTGCGCCGGATGTCGCGTGGCGTCCCGGACCAAATACGATTTTCACCTGGCGCTCGGTCAGGAAATAATAGGACCGCATGATGTCGTCGGTGCTTTCCACCTGGAAATTGATGTGCTGAATGCCCGGCCCGGATGCGGGAAACAGGGCCAGACGATGATGCATCTTGTCGAAGCTCAACAGCGGCGCCGGGCCGATCCAGTCATTCGCGTGAATGTTGAAATGGGTGCACCAGAATTCCTCGTCCCTGGGCGCGTCCGTGGTGCGCAGCCCGACATGGTTGAATTCAGTGATACCCGCGTCGCGGCTTGGGAAATACCGCACCCCGCTATGAAAAGGCCGCAGCACAAGATCGATGCCGTTGCCCGTCGGGTCCCTGAAATTGATGAAGGCCAGTACGCGGCGTTCCGCGCATTCCTCATCGGAACCTATATGGACAGCGTGTCCGGCGCTTTCCAGCTGGGCGGCGGCGGCGTCGAGTTCGGTACGGGTCAGCACCTCGAAGGCAAGGGTATGATCGTCCGGATCGCCTTGGAAATAGCAGATATTGTGATCACGATTGTCGCCCCGGACATAGGCCCGGCCGTTTTCCCGCCCGACCAGTTCGAGCCCGAGCGTTTCCGTGGCATAGGATACGGCTTCGTCCAGATTCCGCGTGCCGAGCCTGACATATCGAATATCGACCAGTTTTATCATCATTCCTCCCGCGCCCGGTCATCGAGCGGCGTCCGTCGTTCCTGAATTGCCCCATGATAGCGCCCACGAGGCTTGGTTCAAAGGCCGGATGGCTTGTCGGGGGCCCCGAAGCGCCGGACCGGATCCGGGGAAATTCGGCAATTACTGCCATAAACACCCGGCAAATACTGCCCTAAAACAGGAAAAATGCTCAGTGAGAACCTAATTTTTTGCAAAAATATAGCTTATTTTCAATGAGTTATATGATTCCATGGGTTGGCCCGATAATTGCATGAATGATGCGAGGACACTGATACGCCATACGCAAATAATAATTTATCCCATCTGTAGTCAGGATCGCCCCGCATGTCGTCGTTAGAACCGTACGAGAACAGTAACTCCCAGGTAATCAAGGCCTATTTCGGCGGATTAGCCGCCCTATTGCGGCCCCGTAACATACGGGCGTCCGCCGCCTACACACATGATGTTTTGATGGCCGGTTTCGCATTTGTCGCGGCATTATATCTTCAAGCCGGTTGGCAGTTTCTGGTCGCGTTCGAGGCGCCTGTATGGAAGGGAATTCTTTGTTACCTTCTGGTGTCGGCGGGCACTTTTTCGTTCACACGCCTGTATCGTAGCCTGTGGCGCTACGCCTCGCTGCCCGACATGGTGTCGATCGCCAAATCCATGACGATTGCCACGGCCTTGTTCGTTCCGCTTTATTTTTTGTCAGCCGACCTGTCGAAGCTTCCCATTGAAGCGCTTGCGATCAGCTGGTTCATCTCGGTTTCCCTGCTGGGCGCGCCGCGCATGATGGCGCGCATGACCATCGATAACCGCAACGCGCCCGGCGCGCCAAATGGCAAGAATACCGTGCCCTTGCTGCTTGCCGGCTCGGGAGATGGAACCGAATTGTTCCTCCGCGCCCTGGCGCGCGATTCGCATTCATCGTTTCGCGTTGTCGGCATTGTGGACGAGATGGGAACCAACCTGCGCAGTTCGATCCACGGTGTCGAAATTCTTGGCTCAATCGACGATCTTTCACCGGTAATCGAAGAACTGGAACGTCGCGGCGACCGGCCCGAGCGGTTGGTTCTCACCGAAGACAGTCTGTCGCCCGTGGCCGTCCGATCCTTGTTGGAAGAAGCGATTGGGCTGGGTCTTACGTTGAGCAGAATTCCACGTCTTACAGAACTTCGCAGCGGCATTAGCGATCGGGTCGAGGTCAAGCCGGTCGCGATCGAAGATCTGCTCGGCCGACCCCAGACCATACTGGACCGCGAAAGCATGGCGGCGATGGTGCATGACACGCGCGTCATTGTTACCGGAGCCGGCGGATCCATCGGGAGTGAACTTGTCCGTCAAATTTCCGATTTCGGCCCTTCCGAGATCACCTTGATGGATAATTCGGAACTGCATCTTTATGACATCGACATGGAGCTCGGCGCCCGGCACCCATCCATGATCCGCCATACGATAATGGCCGATGTGCGCGACCAGGTCCGTGTGCGCGAAGTATTTTCTGAACGCAAGCCGGATCTAGTGTTCCATGCGGCTGCCATGAAACATGTCCCCCTTGTCGAACTGAACCCATGCGAGGGTATTCTGACAAATGTGGTCGGGACCCGCAATATCGCCGACGCCTGCGTCGAATTCAGCGCCAAGGCGATGGTTCTGATTTCGACCGATAAGGCGGTAAACCCGACCAATGTGATGGGCGCCGCCAAACGGATCGCGGAAAGCTATTGCCAGGCGCTCGATATTCAATCAGTTGAGCGCCATGATGGTCGGACTCGATTTTTTACGGTGCGGTTCGGAAATGTCCTGGGGTCTACCGGGTCCGTGGTCCCGCTGTTCCAGCGTCAACTGGCTGCCGGCGGTCCGATTACGGTAACCCATCCCCATGTCACCCGGTATTTCATGACCATAGCGGAGGCCGTCGAACTGGTTCTGCAGGCATCTGCCCTGGGATCAAGCACCACCGACACCAGCGGCACGATTTATGTGCTGGAAATGGGTGAACCGGTCCGGATTCAGGATCTCGCACGCCAAATGATCAGGCTCGCGGGGCTGCGCTACGGCCGCGATGTCGACATCGTCTATACCGGCCTGCGCCCCGGCGAAAAGCTTTATGAAGAGCCTCTGCACGCGAACGAAGAACTTCAACCAACCAAGGTCAAGGGCATCCTTCTGGCAGCGCCACGAACCGCCGACTACGCGATGCTTTGCCGTCTGATCGATGAACTTTCCAAGGCGGCGCGCGCAAGCACGCCTGAAAAAACACTATCCCTTGTCCAGCGTCTGGTGCCCGAGTACGTGTACACCGAAAACGCCGACGGCGGGCTGGGCGACATCATCCCCGAAGCTTTTGAAATTGACGTCCGCACGGCTGCGGTGCCTTATGTCGATATGCCACGGGCGTCCGGCGGCTGACCCTTCTGCTGACCGAGGGTCTAAATCACTCCATTTCGAAGAACTGTCCCAACGGGACATCTGAAGAATTGTCCCAACGGGACAATTGTCTTAAC
>CALGIA010000100.1 GCA_937916005.1 uncultured Rhodospirillaceae bacterium | reverse complement strand
GAAGTAGTCGGCCGCATCAATGTGGACCAGCTCCGCGTGGTGATCATGTGTCTTTACCTGCGCGGCTTCCAGCTCAAATCCGGCGGGATCGAGGCGTTGGAGAAGGTGGTCAAGTACGCGCTGGATTTCGGCATGGGCGCGAACTTCGCCAACATGCGCACCGGGCTGCTGTTTACCCGGGGCCTGCTGATGCATAACGGCGCCCTGGAACGGGTCGAAATCCAGATCCTGCGCAAATACGCCGCCGCGTTCCAGGACGACCCGGATATGCCGAAAAACATGGACCGGGCCACCGCCGTGAAGCTGGTTCACAAAAAGCTGAACCTCAGCCCCGACCAGTGCGCCGTCTTGGAAGCCTGGGGCCAGACCCAATCGGGCCATGCCACCGCCACCGGCATCGGCTGGGCCGCCGCCGCCGCCTTCATAGAACACCGCACCAAACAACCCGCCGACTGGGAACGGGTGATCAGCTAGGGGCGAAGTCTCTACCTGTTCATCCGGTTGTCGACCAGATCGTCGACCACGCCGGGGTCGGCGAGCGTTGAGGTATCGCCCAGCTGATCGTGTTCGTTGGCGGCGATCTTGCGCAGGATTCGGCGCATGATCTTGCCGGACCGGGTTTTCGGAAGACTTGGAGCCCATTGGATCAGATCCGGCGTTGCAATCGGGCCGATCTGGGTGCGCACGCTTTTCACCAGTTCGGCGCGCAGCTCCTCGCTCGGGTCCTGGCCCAGCACCAGGGTGACATAGGCGTAGATACCCTGGCCCTTGATGTCGTGGGGATAGCCGACCACGGCGGATTCGGCCACGGCGGGATGGGCCACCAGAGCGCTTTCCACCTCGGCCGTGCCCATGCGGTGGCCCGACACATTGATCACGTCATCGACCCGCCCGGTAATCCAGTAATAGCCGTCTTCATCCCGGCGGCAGCCATCGCCGGAGAAATACTTGCCCGGGAATTGGGAGAAATAGGTCTCATAAAACCGGTCGTGATCGCGAAAAACAGTGCGCATCTGGCCCGGCCATGATGCGGTGATGCACAGATTGCCAACGCCGGCGCCCTCAATGGGAGCGCCGTCGGCATGGACCAGTTCCAGCTGGACGCCGAAAAACGGCTTGGTCGCCGAGCCGGGCTTGAGGTCGGTCGCCCCCGGCAGGGGCGTGATCATGATGCCGCCGGTTTCAGTCTGCCACCAGGTATCGACGATCCGGCAGCGCCCGTCGCCGACCACGTTGTAATACCACATCCAGGCTTCCGGATTGATCGGCTCACCCACCGTGCCCAGTATGCGGATGGATTTCCGGCTGGTGCTTTTGACCGGGCCGTCGCCTTCGCGCATCAGGGCGCGGATCGCCGTCGGCGCGGTGTAGAAAATGTTGACATTATGCTTGTCGCAGACCTGCCAGAACCGGCTGGCGTCTGGAGAATTGGGCAGGCCTTCATAAATCACCGTGGTCGCGCCGTTGGCCAGCGGTCCATAGAGGATATAGCTGTGGCCCGTGACCCACCCCACATCGGCGGTGCACCAATAGATGTCGCCATCGTGATAATCGAACACATATTCATGGGTCATGGACGCATAGACCATGTAGCCGCCGGTGGTGTGCAGCACGCCCTTGGGCATTCCGGTCGAGCCCGATGTGTAGAGGATGAACAGCGGGTCTTCGGCGTCCATCTCCTCGGCCGGGCAGTCTTCCGACGCGGCTTCCATGGCCTCGTGGTACCAGACGTCGCGGCCGTCGACCCAGCCGATTTTGCCGCCGGTGCGTTTCACGACGATGCATTTCTCGATGGTCGGACAGGATTCCAGCGCCTTGTCCGTATTGGCTTTCAGCGGGATCTGTTTGCCGCCGCGCAGGCCCTCATCTGCGGTGATGATCATGTTGGAATCGCAATCCTGCACGCGCCCGGCGATGGAATCCGGCGAAAATCCGCCGAATACCACGGAATGGATCGCGCCGATCCGCGCGCAGGCCAGCACCGCCACGGCGATCTCCGGGATCATGGGCATATAGATCGTGATCCGGTCGCCTTTCCTGGCGCCCTGGGATTTCAGCACATTGGCGAATTTGCAGACATCGCGGTGCAGTTCCGAATAGGTGATGTGCCTGGACTCCGCCGGATCGTCGCCTTCCCAGATGATCGCGATCTGGTCGCCCCGGGTCGACAGATGCCGGTCCAGACAATTGGCCGAGGCGTTCAGGGTGCCGTCGTAATACCAGCGGACATGCAGATCCTTTTTGTCGAAGGAAACATCGCGCACCTGGGTATAGGGCTTGATCCAGTGGATCCGCTTGCCGTGTTCGCCCCAGAACCCGTCCGGGTCATCCACCGAACGGCGATACATTTCGTCGTACCTGGCCGCATCGATATGGGCCGCTTTGGCGACATTTTCCGGCACCGGAAATATTTCGTTATCCGACATGACCCGCTTCCCTCCACATTCACGTTTGTCCGATTATGTCGGTTGACGGGGAGGGAGACAAGCGGGGCGACCGGGTTTCATCTGGGGTTTCAGCTTTGGTCCGACGGGTTTCCCAGCACCACCTTGCCATCCACCACGGCGACCGCCAGCGGTTTCAGGCTGGCCCCGGTGCAGGGGCCGCTGACGCAGTAGCCGTCATGGATGCGGAACAATGCGGCGTGCAGGCTGCATTGGATCAACTCCTTGTCATAGGTCAGGAAGGTGTCGTCCTTCCATTCCAGGGTCGATTGGTAATGGGGGCAGGAATTGATATAGCCGAAGACCCGATCGCCCTGTCGCACCACGAAAAAGGGCGCGGCCCCATCGGGGGCGAATCCCTTGGAGCCCGGATCGTCCAATTCGTCCAGCGCGCAGAGCACGGTCTTCCGGTTCAGGGCTTGATTCCCGCCATCTTGCAGATCTGTTTCCATTCCGCCGCGGAAACCGGCATCACGGAAAGGCGCGACTGGCGCACCAGGGCCAGCTCGGACAGGCTGGGCTCGTTGCGCACGTCGTCCAACGTGACCGGGGTTGCCACCGGGCACACGGCCTTGACGTCGACCCTGCCGAAGCGGCCCTTGGGGTCCGTATCGTCCGGGTAGTGTTCCTTGACGATTTCGACTACGCCGACGACCTGTTTTTCCTTGATGGAATGATAGAAGAACGCCTTGTCGCCGAGCTTCATGGCCTTCATGTTGTTGTCCGCCTGGTAATTGCGGATACCGTCCCATGACTCGGTGCCGACCCTGACCTGGTCATCCCATGACCAGGCTCCCGGTTCCGATTTAAAAAGCCAATACGCCATGTGTTTTTCCCTTGATTACCGAATGATCGTTCAATGTTCCGACCGGAACGGCCGCTGCAAAAGCCCCGCGATGACGGAATCCAGCTCAGCTCCCCGGTTGAGAATTTCATCCACCGCCTGGGAGATCGGCATTTCGATGCCCAGCGTCCCGGCGAGGCGCATCACGGCGGCGGCGGAATGCACGCCCTCGGCCACCGACAGGCGCGACGCCATGATATGTTCCAGCGTCTCGCCCTGGCCAAGGGCATTTCCCAGCGAATAATTGCGGGATTTGGTTGATGCGCAGGTCAAAGTCAAATCGCCCAGCCCGGACAACCCCATCATGGTTTCGGCGCGGCCGCCTTTGGCGACGCACAGCCGGGTCATCTCGGCCAGGCCCCTGGTGATCAGCGCGGCGCGGGCATTTTCGCCCAGCCCCCGGCCCTCGGTGATGCCGCAGGCGATCGCCAGCACATTTTTCACCGCGCCGCCGATTTCCGCGCCGATGATGTCGTCGGACCGATAGGGCCGGAACCGTTCACCGCCCAGGGCCGCGACCAGAAAATCGGCGGCATCGTCATCCGTGCAGGCCAGGGTCACCGCCGTGGGCAGGCCGCGCGCGACCTCGGCCGCAAAGGTCGGGCCCGACAATACCGCCAGCTTGTGGCCCGGCAGGGTTTCGGCGGCCACCTCGGACATCAGGGCGCCGGTTTGCTGCTCGATCCCCTTTGCGCAGATCACCACCGGGCTTCCTGGCGTCATGGCGGCGGCAAGCTGGGCCGTCGCGGCGCGCAGGAATTGCGCCGGCGTCACCAGCATCACCGCATCCGCGGCCGCCGCGCGGGCCAGATCGGTGGTGGCGTGAATTTCAGAATTCAGAATGACCCCCGGCAAAAAAACCGGGTTTTCATGGCGGTCGTTGATGGCGGCGACGGTGTCGCTTTCATGGGCCCAGATTGTCACATCGCATCCGGCGCGGCGCGCGACCATGGCCAGTGCCGTGCCCCACGCGCCCGCGCCGATGATGCCGATCCGGGTCATTTCAGAGTCCGGCCTGGCGGCGCAGGAAGTCGAGCACGGGCGGGTTATAATCGCCCGATTGAATGACCGGGACAAAATGACCTCCCCGGTCCAGCACAATCTGTTCGGCGCCCGGAATGGATCCGGCCAGTTCGTCGGAAAGATGAATCGGGGTGACGGCATCGTCCCGCGCACAGATCACCAGGGTGGGCGTGCGGATATCGCCCAGCCCGGCGCGGCGGTCATATTTCATGATCGCATCGATGCGGCTGACCATGACCTCCGTGGGCGGGTTGTTGACGGCCAGAATTTTTGCCTGTTCCGCGATCAACGCGTCATTTTCGGCGATCCACCAGGGTGGCATCAGCACCAATGTGGAGGCGCGGGCATAGGCTTCCAGCCCCAGCTCGACCAGCACTTCCCTGCGGGTTTCAAAACAGCGGCGGAAATAGGAATCCCGCCCGGCCCAGGTCGCGCTGAGCACCAGGCTTTTCAGCCGCTCCGGGTGGTCCTGGGCGATGGTCTGGCCCATGGCCCCGCCGGTCGAGTGACCCACATAATGGGCCGAATCGATGCCGAGCCCGTCCATCAGCGCCACCGTGTCGGCCGCCATCTGGTCCACGGAATAATCGATCAGCGAATGGGTGCTCTGCCCCGCGCCGCGATGGTCGTGAATGATCACGCGGAAATGTTCGGCAAACTCGGCGATCTGGGGCGCCCAGAATGATCCGCCCCCGCCGAGACCGGGAACCAGCATCAGGGGCGGGCCGTCGCCCGTTTCTTCGTAATAGATTTCCGCGTCACCGATATCCACCTTGGGCAATTTCGGACTCCTTTTTGAACCAAACCTGAATTACGTGTCGTTCATGCCCATGCCGCGTTCGACCTCGACGACGTTTTCGGGCCGCGCAAAGGGTTCGGGCGCGGCCTCGCCTTCACTTCTGGGGCGGCCGATGGCGCCGAAAAAATCTTCCAGCCCGGCGGGGGTTATCACCCACATCATGACCAGCTCTTCGTCATCGGACTCGTTGATGATCTCATGCCGCACATCATAGCCGAGAAAACAGGATGTGCCCGGCGTCAGGTCATGGCTGACATCATCGACTATCACGCGGCCGGCGCCGCGAAAGCAGATTTGCAGTTCTATCTGATCGCTGTGGGAGTGTTCCCGAACGCGGCCGTTCGGCGCGATGGTCTGAAACCCCATGGACATCCCGTCGAACCCCGTATCGAGGGGAACCAGTTTCGGGTCGGCGTGGCCACTGGCCGGCACGGGTTGCCAGAAGGAATTTCCCTCGCCCGGCTGCTTCACAATTGCCCGGCCGCGGCTTGTCGCGGTGTCGCCCATTTTCGCCTCGCTCTGTATGGCTGGATCATTCTCCGGGTGATCTTAACCGTCGCGACGATATTTCGAAATGGGCTGTTTGAATTCGATCCGCGGGAAAAAAGAACCACGTCACGCGCGGTTGCTGGTTTCACTGGCTGCCGCGGACTGTTCACCTGGGGGGGGAGGGGAAGGCGAACAAGTAGACGCGCCAGCCGGAAACGCGCGTGATGTGATTCTGTCTTTTTATATCATGAAAAT
>CALGIA010000099.1 GCA_937916005.1 uncultured Rhodospirillaceae bacterium | reverse complement strand
GATTACTTATCTTTAATTTCGCCTTGACTTTGTGTCGCCTTCAATTCAAATCCTACCTTTTTATCCCCAACATTCTCCTAAAATTCATAGTAAATATTTTCCAAAGAACACGATTCCAAACGGCTGAACCCGGCCAATCCGGACCGGACTGGGCGTTCGCAGGGACGGCAAGACAGGATGAATGGTTCTTCACGAACAAGGGGCGGGTTTGAAGCCGGATGGCGCTGACGCGGATGTTCCGCGAATTCAAATAATTGCTAATTTTAGCAAGTATTCGATGTAGTTGAATTACGCCAATTGCAGCGCTAACTTTATGGCTCGACGGATCGAAATAAATTTATTTTCGGTCGAATTCTTGCGATGCGACGCCTTTGACCGTGATGAAAGTGAACAGGGCGGCGGCAATCATCCCCGCCGTAATCCAGAAAATATAGCGTGGGTTTGAATTATCCATGACCCAGCCCAGCACAACGGGAATGATGGCTCCGCCCACATTTGAACCGGTCGAGACGAACCCCATGGCTTTGCCCATGGAGCCGTCCGGCGTCACTGATCGCAATAGCAGGTCACGCGACGGCAGTAGCAGCCCCATCAGGAACCCCGCCGCCGTAATGACCAGGACCAGGACGATAAGGGGCATCTCGAAAGCCCCGACCAGGGCGATCAGCAAGGCAGATGGCACCAGGGTCATGCAGGCGACCCAGATTTGCGGTCCTGTTCGGTCGGCGAGAAATCCACCGGCGAGAATGCCGCCCGCCGTGCCCGCCATCAGCCCGGTCAGCGCCATGCCCGCGATAACCTGTGGGGTGGCGTAAAGTTCCCATAGCGCGACCCCCAGAAACGTGCGTAAACCGCCATTTCCCATCTGGTGGAGCACATAATAAAGGAAGCAGGCGATCATAGGCGCTGTAAACAACAGCTTTATCCCCTGACCCACTTGTGATCCGTTTTGCGAATTCTGCTCCGTTTTCTTGGGGCGTCCGGAATCGGCCCCCATTTCCCGCAATAATGCGCTGTTCAGCCACAGCAGCGAGGCGGCGATCAGTCCCAGTACCCCTGCCAGGATGAAGGCCGCCTGCCAGTTCCATAGTTCGGAAATGGCGGTCATGAACAGAGGCGCGGCGGCAAATCCGAGATAACCTGTAAAGGAATGAATTCCAAAGGCCCGTCCCATGCGCTTGTTGGACACCAGGGAGGTCATGATGGCGAAATCGGCAGGGTGATAAACCGTATGCCCCATGCCCGCTATCGCGCCGAGCGCCAGAAGTTGCCAATAGGACTCCGCCAGCCCAATGGAGCCGATGGCGATGGATTCCAGCAACAATCCGCAGATCAGCACCTGTCGGCCGCCGATTTTGTCGACCAGGAAGCCGACAGGCGTTTGGCCGATCGCGGCCGCTGCGGCAAAAATCGTCATGAACAAGCCAATTTCGAGATTGTTTAGTCCAAAAGCCGTTTTGAGCACGGCGAACATGGGCGGCAGCACCATGTAGTAAAAATGGCTCAAACCGTGCGGAAAACAGACGAGGCCAATGACCCTTGCGTCACGATCGAAATAGGCCGTCAGTGAGGCCATCGGTTTTCCTGTTCTCTGAGGCGCGTCTGAAATTGACGCTAAAATGATTTCCTGAAGAGGAAAATAGGGCGGAATGCCCCGGTTTCAAAGCCGGTTTTGAAAAAAAATTGATCCTGGTCCGCCGTCGCCGTGACACGCGGGCGTTGCTTGCGTATTCTCGGGCGGTAAACAACTCATTCAGGGAAGCCAGACATGCCCATCCAGAAAATCACCGCCAACGGCGTTTCGTTCAATTGTGCGATCGATGGCCCTGAAGGCGCGCCATGGATTACCTTCTCGAATTCTCTGGCGACCAATCTTTCCATGTGGGATGCCCAGATTGAGGGGCTGAAGGGCGATTATCGCATGCTGCGTTACGACAAGCGCGGTCATGGCGGTACAGAGGCGGTCGAAGGCCCCTATAACTGGGATATGCTGGTTGGTGACGTGGTCGCTCTATGGGACGAACTCAACATTGAAAAATCCCACTTTGTCGGGCTTTCCATGGGGGGCATGACGGCATTTGGCCTGGCCCAGGATCACGCCGACCGGTTGCTTGGCACCGTGGCGTCAAATACCCGCGCCGATGCGCCGCCGGCTTTCCGGGATGGATGGGACGGCCGCATCGCAACGGCCCAGGAAAACGGCATGGCCGCCATGGCTGGGCCGACGGTGGAACGCTGGTGCTCCGATGAGTTTTTGGCCTCGGGATCGCCGATCCTGGACAAAATGAAAGAGATGGTCGCCTCGACCTCGGTTATCGGGTTCGCCGGCTGTGGATATGCCCTGAAAGAGCTCAATTTTCAGGACCGGCTTGGTGAAATCGACACACCCATGCTGTTTATAGGCGGTAAGGAAGACGGCGCGACGCCATCGGAAAACATGAAATTGATCCACCAGCAAGTGGCGGGCTCGAAATTCATGGAATTGTCGCCGGCGGGCCATCTGTCCAATCTGGAACAACCCGAGGCCTATACCGCGGCGGTGCGCGACTATCTCGCTAATTATTAGGGCGTTTCGCGGCGGTCGCAGCGCGGGAATCCCGAAGGAGACCTTATCGTTGCGTTGCGTCCGTCGCGGGGTCCGCCCTGAGCCCAATTGAACTATCGCAGATATTCAGACGATATGATGTGACAGTTGTCACAATCAGGCGGATTTCACTTTAACGGTAGCGCCGGTTTTTGCCGCTTCGAACACCGCCTCCAGAACCGAGACATTCTGCAGGATTTGTGCTTGTGGGACAGGGTAGGGCGCCACGCCCTCGATGGCGTCAACGAAGGCCTCCATCTCCGTGAGGACGGAATCCACCGGGGTAAAGCTGCGTTTTTCGGGTTTTCCGCCCACCCTGCAGAAGGTGAGCTCATTTTCGTCATAGCTTTCGACCCAGCCTTCCGAGCCGAGCACGCGGAGATGCCACAGGAAGGCGGTCTTCAGCGTGGTGGCGATATAGCCGGTCGCGCCGTTTTCAAATTTCAGCAACACGGAAATCGTATCGCCCGATGCGCGCCCGAGGATCCGGTCCACACAGAGCGCATGAACCGTGTCCACCGGCCCGACCAGATGCAGATAGGCGTCGGTCAGGTGGATGCCCATCCCGGTCATGCCGCCGGCCGGGGTTTCATCGGCTGAACTGCGCCAGCTGTCGGCCGGGACATCGGCCAGGATGTCGTGACTGTAATTGCCCTCCACATGCATGATCGTACCAAGTTCGCCGTCCCTGATCATGCGGCCGATTTCGACAATCGCGGGCCAGAACCGGCGATTCTGTCCGATGCCCAACGCGACGCCCGCATCATTGCAGGCCTTGATGGAGCGCTCGGCATCGGTTCGGCGCAGCGCGAAGGGTTTCTCGCAGAACACATGCTTGCCCATTTCGGTCGCCGCCACGATCTGGCTGGTATGGAGCGAATGGGGCGTGGCCAGAACGACCGCCTGAACCGCGGGGTCGCGCAGCACATCTTCATATTCGGTGGTCAGCGGTAAATCGTAATCGGCCTCCAGATCGCGGACCAGTTCCGGCTCCTTCGTGACGCCCCGGATATAGCGGATGCGCTCGCTTTTGCCCTGAACCGATTCCACATGAACCCGGCCCCACCAGCCCAGCCCGACAATGGCGGCGTCTATCATGTGTTGCTATCCTTCTTAAAATGGAGTCGACCTGAGGCGGTTTTATTGTGACATTGCTTCGTGTAGGGCAAAATTGAAAATTTGTATCTTTTG
>CALGIA010000098.1 GCA_937916005.1 uncultured Rhodospirillaceae bacterium | reverse complement strand
CCGTGCCAACTTCGTTAACTAAATTTTTTAACGTTAAATCAACAACTTAATTCTCGCGTTGATATATGGAAATCAAGAGTTGTAAAGAATCCCGACAGTTTTTGTGGATTCCCGCGAAAAGTGTAAAATCCACCGACTCGGACGAATGTCGGGTGTACTGCTACAATGATCTATGGTGGAAAAGCCCGGTCGCCGTCTTATGAAACCGCCACGGAAGGCGTCTCGAAGGCCGTGATTGCGGGGGCGGCTTCGTCGAAACGTTCGATTTCGACCAGGGCCGATTGGGCGATGCAGCTTTGCGCCAGACGGGATGAGCCCTTGTCGAGGGTCAGCATGTTGGGGTTGCCGTGCTTGTCCAGCGATCCGATTTCGCCCGCATCCAGCGGGTCGAACCAGGCCCCGGTCGGAAGGCGGATCACGCCCTGGCGGATGCCGTCGGTGACGATCACGCCGGCGAGGCACGACCCCCGGTCATTGAACACGCGGGCGATGTCGCCATCGGCCAGGCCGCGGGCGGCCGCATCGCCGGGATGCATCCAGAGCGCCTCCCGCCCCTTGATCTTGCCCGCCTGGCTGGGCGCGCCGAAATCCATCTGGCTGTGCAGCCTGTGGTGCGGCTGGTTGGAAATCATGTGCAGGGGATGGCGCGCAATCTTGTCCGAACCGAGCCATTCGGCGGGCTCCAGCCATGTGGCGTGGCCGGGGCAGTCGTCATAGCCGAAGCCATGGATGGTTTCGGAGAATATCTCGATCCTGCCCGACGGGGTTTTCAGGGCGGCGCGCCGGGGGTTTTCGCGGAACGCGCCGAATAGCACCGGCGGGTCTTCCTGGGGATCGAATTCCACATGACCGGTTTGCCAGAACTCATCGAAATCAGGCATCTCGGTCTTCTGGCGCGGAATGTCATACATGTGACGCAGCCAGCCCATCTCGTCGCGCCCTTCCGTAAAGGAATCGCGGAACCCGAGACGGAGGGCCAGATCGGCATAGATGTCGTATTCCACCCGCGCATCGCCCACGGGCGGGATGGCCTGCTGCATGGCGATAAAGAAGCGGTCGCGCGACGCGCTGCCGATATCGTTGCGTTCCAGGGACGTCGCCACCGGCAGGACGATATCGGCGCGGCGCGCGGCGGGCGTCCACCAGGGCTCATGCACGATGATCGTTTCCGGGCGGCGCCATGCGGTCAGGAAACGGTTGATGTCCTGCTGCTTGTGGAACGGATTGCCGCCGGCCCAGTACATCAGCTTGATGTCCGGGTAAGTCCGGCGATCGCCGTTGAAATCATAATCCGCGCCCGGGTTGAGCAGCATGTCGACAACCCGGGCCACGGGAATATAGGCGCCGGTCGGATTCACGCCGACCGGCAGGCTGTGCCGGGGGCCGGGCGTGACCGGATTGCCGGTCGAGCCCATGGAGCCGTATCCGATGCCGACCCCGCCGCCGGGCAGCCCGATCTGGCCCAGCATGGCGGCCAGGGTAATCGCCATCCAGCAGGGTTGTTCGCCGTGATCGCAGCGCTGCACCGACCAGCTGACCGAAATCATGGTCCGCTGCGACGCCATCCGCCGGGCCAGCGCCCGGATGGTTTCCGCGCCGGTTTCAGGAGGGAGCCCGGAAATCTCCGCCGCCCAGTCGGCGTCTTTCGGGACGTGGTCCACCTCACCCATGAGATAAGCCCGGAACCGGTCGAACCCGGTGCAGTATGTGTCGAGGAACGCCGTATCCTGCAGGCCCTCGGCGACCAGCGTATGGGCCAGCCCCATCATTATGGCCGCATCCGTATTGGGCCGGGGCGCCAGCCAGTCCGCGCCCAGATCGCCGGCCATGTCGTCGCGGATCGGGCTGAACTGGACGAATTCCACCCCGGCATCGCGCGCCTTGCGCACCCAGCTTTGGACATCATGGGAGCCGACGCCGTCCTTGGATATCTGGCTGTTCTTGGCCGCCACGCCGCCGAACAGCACCATCAGCCGGGTGTTTTCCACTATGGTCGGCCAGGCGGTCGGCCGGAGCAGCGTATCCATGTTGCCGGTCACGCGGGGCACGATCACCGAGGCCGCGCCGAAGGAATAGTTGGTGACCTGGTCGACGAAGCCGCCGAACCCGTTGAGAAACCGGCGGAGCTGCGACCCTGCCGCGTGAAACGCCCCGGCGCTGGCCCAGCCCGATGAGCCGAAGATCGCCTCATTGCCATGGGCCGCCTTGACCCGCGCCATTTCACCGGCCACCAGATCGAGCGCGCGGTCCCACGAAACCGGGACGAATTCATCAGTGCCGCGCCCGGATGTGTCGCTTTCATGGCCGTGTTCCAGCCAGCCCCTGCGCACCATGGGCGTGGCGATCCGGCATCCGTGATGGGTGATGCCGGGCATGGCCTCGATCATCGGCGACGGTTCCTGGTCACGGTCAAACGGCGTGACGCCAACCACGCGCCCGTCCCGGCTTTCCACATCATAGGCGCCCCAGTGGGAGATCATTCTTGTGGTCATGTGGGCGTTCCTTGAACAGGGGAGCGAATCGGGGAGCCATAATTTTCCCGCAATGAATTACGCAACACCTTGCCGGCGGCGGAACGCGGCAGGGCGTCAACCAGTTCGATGCGGCGCGGCCGCTTGTGCCGGGCAATGCGGCCATCGCAAAAGGCGGCGATATCATCCGCGGTGAGCCTGCTGTCGCCGGTCAGCACCACGGCGACGGCGGGCAGTTCACCCCAGCGGTCGTCGGCCACGCCGAACACCGCGCACTCGGCGATATCCGGATGGGTATCCAGCACCCGTTCTATCTCCGCCGGATAGACATTGACCCCGCCCGAAATGATCATGTCCCTGGCCCGGTCGACCAGGGTAATCAGCCCATCCTCGTCCACATAGGCCAGATCGCCGGTCCAGCCCCAATCATCGCCGCCGCGAAAATAATCGGCGGTCTCGGCGGGATTATCGACATAGCCCTGCATCACATGAACGCCGCGCGCGCAGATATGGCCGATCTCACCGGTTGCCGCCAATTTTCCGGGCTCCGTGAAAATCCCGACCTCGACCAGGGGCGACGGGCGGCCGATGGAGTCCGGTTTGCGCCGCCGGTCGTCGGCGGTGATCGTGATCAACGGCCCGGTTTCGGTCTGGCCGAAATTCTGGATGAAATGAACATGGGGCAGCGCCGCCTCGGCCCGCGCGATCAACGCCGGCGATGCGGGCGCCGCGCCGAATATCAGCTTGCGCAGCGAGCCCAGCCGGGCCGCGTCGAATGATGGGTGATCGAGCAGCATGGAGATTTGCGCCGGCACGAGAAACGCGCCGGTGCCGCCATGGCGTTCCACGCCCGCGATGAAGTCCTCCACGTCCCAATGGCCCTGCAGCATCGCCGTACCGCCCGCCATGATGATCGGCTGAAACCAGATGAACCCGCCGGCGGCGTGATAGAGCGGCGCGGCCACCATGCCGATTTCGTCTTCATCCAGGCCGAAATCATGGATCGCCACCTTGCCCCAGTGGCTGCGCCCGCGATGGGTGATCCGCGCCGCCTTGGGCAAACCCGTGGTGCCGCCGGTGAAGGTGATCGAGGCCGGCCCGTCCAGATCGATATCAAGCGCCGGGTCATGGGGGGACTGTCCCGCCAGAAAATCATCGAAATTCCCGCCCTCCCCCACGATTACCAGGAAATCCAGATTCGGCAATTCCGGCATCATGGAGGCGACCATCCCGGCCAGGCCTGTTTCGACCACGGCGACCCGGGCGTCGACCAGCGACAGGCTATGGCGGATTTCGTCTTCCAGATAGCGCGGCGACATATGGGCCGAGACCGCGCCCGCCCGGGCGATGCCGAAATAGGCGATGGGGTATTCGGGCCGGTTGCCGCACAGAACCGCCACCACATCGCCCGGCCCGATGCCCGCCCCGATCAGCCCATTGGCGAACCGGTTGGCATCTTCATCCAGCGCGCCATAGGAAATCGCCCCGTCATTCCATATCAACGCGGGCTTATGGGGAAACCGCACGGCGCTGCGCGCCAGAACCTCACCTGTCAGCATGGGCGGGAGTCTAGCCGGATCACGCAGGACCTGTCCATTGCGTCTCGCCCTCATTCAGTGAGTCAGGATCCGGCTCAGGAATAACCGCGTGCGGTCGCTTTTGGGATTGTCGAAAAATTCTTCCGGCGGGGCGGTTTCGACGATTTCGCCTTCGTCCATAAACACCATGGTGTCGGCGACTTCGCGGGCGAAGCCCATTTCGTGAGTCACGCAGATCATGGTCATGCCGCCGTGCGCCAGCTCGACCATCACGTCGAGAACTTCGGTGATCATTTCCGGGTCGAGGGCCGATGTGGGTTCATCGAACAGCATGATCCTGGGACGCATGCAGAGCGCGCGCGCGATGGCGACGCGCTGCTGCTGGCCGCCGGAAAGCTGGCTGGGATATTTGTCGGCCTGTTCGGGAATCCGCACCCGGTCCAGATAGTGACGCGCCAGATCATCGGCCTCCGCCTTCCCCATGCCGCGCGCGCGCCTGGGCGCCAGGGTCAGGTTTTCCAGCACCGACAGATGGGGGAACAGATTGAATTGCTGGAACACCATGCCGACCTCGCGGCGGATCGCGGCGATGTTCTTGGTGTCGTCGTTGAGTTCGATGCCGTCGACCCTGATGTGGCCCGCATCGTGGGATTCGAGCCGGTTGACGCATCGGATCAAGGTCGATTTCCCGGACCCGGACGGCCCGCAGATCACCACCCGTTCACCCGCGCCGACCGTCAGATCAATCCCCTTCAGGGCCTGAAAATCGCCGAAGAACTTGTCGACGCCTTCGATGGAAATGATGTCAGGTTTTTTGTCGGCGTTCATGGTCGATCAGCAGCCTTGTCAGGAACGGCACCAGCGGGTGAACGCCCAGATCCGCCAGGGTCTGTTCGGAAAGATTGACCAGCGCCTCGGCCTCATCGCCCTGAAGCCCGATCCCGGCGGCATAGGCCGCGCGATCGGCGAGGTAACTTTCCCGCGCCGCCGGGTCCTGGGCCAGGGTGTGCAGGGCCGCGGTCAGCGCCACCCGGTCGGGCCGCACCGGCGGGTAATGGGGCATCCAATTGTCGGCGGCGGGCGGCGTCACGAATCCCACCGAGGCGTAATTGTGATGCCAGCTCGGGTCCAGCGACACGATATCGGGGACCCGTTCGCCCAGCGCGCCGGCGGCCACGCCCCAGCAGCGCAGTTCGATATTGCCCGTCTCATCGAGGCGTCTTTCATCGAGCGCCAGCAGCGCGCGCAGATTTCCCCGTTCGATATCGCCCAGCAGGGATGTGTCGAATTCCAGATCGGGCCCGGCATATCTGTCGGTTCCGGGAAAGTGCGACATACCGCCGGACGCCACGATGACCGCGGTCTTGCCGATGGACGTCAGCCCACGGGCCAGCGCCTGTCCGAAGGCGTAGCACCGCTCCATGGATGGCTGGGGCGGGACATAGGCGTTGACGTATAGCGGGATGACCGGCCCGTCGATTCCCAGATGGGTCATGGGAATGCCCAGCGCATAATCGATTTTTGCCGTGCTGGTGAAGGCCGGATCGAACCCTTCGGTCTGGAGATAGCGGATCAGCGCCAGAGACTCGTCGCCCGCCACCTTGTACTTGAAATCGCGCCCGGCGAATGACCCGACTGCCTCGCCGCCCATATGCAGGGTGAAGGCGGGCGTGGCTTTCAGGAAGAACTGCTCCACATGGTCATTGCCGATGACGATCCAGAAATCGGGGTTGAGCGCCTTGAGCTTCGCGCCGATATCGGCGCCGAGCTCGCGCACCCGCTTGATGGTCGCCTGATCCTCGGTCTCCGGTTCGGTAAAAAACTGCGGCGCATGGGGCAGGAACGCGCCGCCCAGTACATTGCCTGTCATGACGTCCCCCTCCTCCAACAAAACATGCAAGGATTAAGGTGGGGGGGTGGCGCGTTAGCGCCAAAACTTTTTAGCCGTCTGCCGGCGGAGTCCCCCCACCCGGCTTCCCCCTCAAGGGGGGAGGAGAAAACTTGTTGCGACGGTATCATTGGCGTCCAGCCAATGCCGGCATGATTTCCGATTTGAACAGTTCTAACGAGTGCATTTCCTGATCATGGGTCAGGTTGCCCCAGCTGAACTGGCCGAGAAAATAATTGAACGGGATTTTGTCGGCCTGGGCTTCCAGGGCAGCGCGCACGGTGGCGGGCGATCCCACCACCGCGACTCCGATATCGCAGGCCTCATCGTAATCATCGATCATCATGCCGGTGACCGGCGACGCGTTATGTTCGCGCCACAGGCTGGTCACGCTGTGCCACCAATATTCATAGGCCGGCTTGGCGAGCCGCCGCGCCTCTTCATCGGTTTCCGCCACGAAGATATGACGTCCGACTCCGATCAGCGGAGTCTTCACCGGCGAGGCTTCCCGCAGGGGCTCGCCCTCGGTCTCCCGCCAGATTTCCGAATAGCTGGCGATCAGGCCCTTGACCCGCTCGGTCGATCCCAATGTGGTGAAATTCATGCCGTGGGCGGCTGAAAAGCGCGCGCCGGACTCATTGGCCCCGCCATACCACAAGGGTGGATAGGGGCGCTGCACCGGGCGCATCACCATGGGCGTGTCGGGCACGTGGTAATGCTTGCCGTCATGGCTGAGCCGTTCGCCGGACAATCCCTTGATCAGCACGTCGAGGGATTCCTCGAACATCTTGGCCCGGTCGTCCAGATTGACGTTATAGGCGCCGACCTCATAGGGCGACACCCCGCGCCCGACGCCCACATCGAGCCGCCCGGCCGAAAGCTGGTCGATCATGCAGATTTCCTCGATCAACCGCAGCGGATGATAGAGCGGCAGCAGATAGACCAGGGGCCCCAGACGGATCCGGCTGGTCTCGCGCGCCACCAGCGCCAGAAACAGATTGGGCGACGGCGTCATGCCCAGGGGCGTCGCGTGATGTTCGGCGATGTGATAGGCGTAAAAATCGGCAGCCTCATAAGCGGCTACCATTTTCAGCCGGTCATCGTAAAATTTGTCGAGCGGTTCATCCCGCCGGTCGAGATGATCGAAAACGCCGAATTTCATGACATATGACCCTTTTTATTTGGCGAAAGGGTA
>CALGIA010000097.1 GCA_937916005.1 uncultured Rhodospirillaceae bacterium | reverse complement strand
GGCGCGCCAATTTCGACGATGACATCGCCGTCGATCAGGATATCCGCCGGCGGCGCGGCATGTCCCGCAATATCGAGCAGACGCCCGCCCTGAATAAGTTTCTTCATCCCCTGAACCTTGTGCGATAATGCGTGAACGGCCTCTACTTTATCGGCCAGTGATATAAATTGCGCCGGGCAAAAGCAATCATCTCGCCGGAGAATCATTCAGTGCTGGAAGAAAAATTCACCGAAATCGAAGGTCACCGGGTTCACTATTGGGAAGGTGGGTCGGGCTTTCCCATATTGATGATGCATGGCGTCGGACCGGGAACTTCCATCGTCGGCAATTTTGGGCCGGTCCTGGAACCCTTGGCCGAGCGCTACCATGTGTTTGCCTGCGACCTGATCGGTTTCGGCGATTCCGAACGCAAACGTGAAGCGCCCTTTTTCGATGTGGAGCTTTGGGTCCGTCAGGGGCTGGCGATGCTCGATCTGATGCCCGATGGGAATTGCGGCGTGGCCGGGCACTCGCTGGGCGGCGCGCTGGCGCTCAAAATTGCGAGCCGCAGCCCGCGCGTCACCAATGTCCTGACATCGTGTGGCATCGGGGCATCCTACAAGCTCAACGATGCGCTTGATTCGTTCTGGAGCCTGCCCGCCGACAAGGACGAACTACGCCGCGCCATGGAAGCGATGGTGGCCGACCCATCATCCATCACCGATGAAATGATCGACGGCCGCTGGGACCTGCTCGGCCAGCCGGGCTACGGGGAATTCTTTGCCCAGATGTTCAGCCCGCCGCGGCAGCGCTTCATCGATGCGGCGGTTCTATCCGCCCGGGAACTTGCCGCCATCACCGCGCGTGTGATGATGATCCACGGCCGCGGCGACCTTCCCTGCCCGCCGGAACAGACAACGCTGATTCTGGCCCAATCCCTGGCCCGGGCCGAGATCAGACTGGTGCCGGAGTGCGGCCATAATCTGCCGCGCGAGAGGACGGATTCCTACCTGTCCGCCGCCAACGGCGCCTTTGGTGGAGCGTGAATTTCGAAGTGATTCGTTTTCCCGGCACGTATGGACGGAGTTCGAATTTTATATCATTATTTCAATAAGTTATTAAATATTTGACCGTGCTCGGAATTTGATTCGCGATAATTTGTATATGTTAACATGTTGTTAGGTATAGAATACTAATCTTGGTCATATCGTCGGAGAATCTTCTGCCGGAAGCCTCGGTTAAAGCCGCAACATTTCGGTGGCGAGGCAGGCAAGTATTTGTAGGGCAATGTGATCGATGTCCCGTGCGACAATCGCCGCTCCCAAGGGCCAAACAGCCCAAGCCGGTCGGCAAGATGCGCCGGGCGAGGCGAAGAAAGAACGGCTATCCACAGTGTATGGTAGATATTTTGATTGTGTCCCGGTCGAGACTGCGGAACAGCGCACGGAAGCTTTTCGCTTGCGCTATCAGGTCTATTGCAAGGAACATAATTTCGAGGATGAATCCGATAACCCGGATGGGTATGAGCAGGATCAGCTCGACGATCATGCCCTTCATACGTTGCTGCTTCACCGGCCAAGTGAGACCTATGTTGGCACGGTTCGGCTGATTCTGCCCGATGCCGAGGAACATGGTCTCGAATTTCCGATCCGGACGGTATGCGATCCCTCCCTGCTGCGCGAGAACAACGAAAACCTGCCGCAAAATTACACGGCGGAGATTTCGCGCTTCGCTGTTTCCAAGAACTTCCGTCGCCGTGATGGTGACGAACAGACAACCGTCGGCGGTTATAATGACGACGAAGACCCGCGACGCCTGATCCCACATATTTCGCTTGGCCTGATGCAGGCCATCGTGGAAATGGCGCGGCGCGGCGGCGTGACCCATCTGTGCGCCATGATGGAACCGGCGCTGCTTAGGATGCTGAGCCGGCTGGGCATTCACTTCAACAATCTCGGACCACGGGTCGAATATCACGGCACCA
>CALGIA010000096.1 GCA_937916005.1 uncultured Rhodospirillaceae bacterium | reverse complement strand
TCGATCTGGTTGCCGCTTGATTCAGGAGTCAAAACACCAGATTCGGCCATAACTCGGCTTTTGATCCGGTACCGGCGCCGTGTACAATGATTCGCATTTGCGGCTAGTCTGGTGCAGACTTAGGAAATTTTGCGCTAATGATCCAGCTAACCTAAAGGGGGCGGATCCGGGGGACTTTATTGAAATGGAAGCTCTTTCGAGACAGGGACTTTACGACCCTGCGAACGAGCACGATTCGTGCGGCGTCGGCTTTGTTGCGAACATAAAGGGGCGGAAATCGCATGACATCATTCGGGATGGGCTCAGGATTCTGGCCAATCTCGACCATCGTGGCGCGGTAGGTGACGACCCGCTGGTGGGTGATGGCGCGGGATGCATGATACAGATACCGGACCGGTTGCTGCGCGACTGGGCCACGAAAGCCGGTCACGAACTGCCGGCGGCCGGCTATTACGCGGTGGCAATGTGTTTCCTGCCGCAGGACAAGGCGGCCCGCGAGGCCAGTATTGCCGTCTTCGAACGTTATGCGACGGCGGAAGGACACCCCATCCTTGCCTGGCGCGACGTCCCGACAGACACTACGGGTCTGGGCGCGCGCGTCATCGATACCATGCCGGTGATCCGTCAGGCGATCCTGGTCCGCAACCCGGGGATCAAGGATCAGGAAGCGTTCGAACGCAAGATCCTGACCATCCGCAAGCAGACACTCAACTCAACGCGCCTCAAGGCGGGTAACGGCGGTCCGGTCGGGATCGGCGACTTTTTCATGCCGTCCTTTTCATCCCGGACAATCGTCTATAAGGGCCTTTTGCTGTCACCGCAGGTGGAAAGTTTTTACCGGGATCTCACAAACCCGCTCGCGGAATCGGCGCTGGCGATGGTGCATCAGCGTTTCTCCACCAACACCTTCCCGTCCTGGCCACTGGCGCACCCCTACCGATTGCTCGCTCATAACGGCGAAATCAATACGGTGCGGGGAAACGTCAACTGGATGAATGCGCGGCGCCATACCATGTCGTCCGACCTGATCGGCCCTGATCTCGACAAGATGTGGCCGTTGATCCCGCACGGACAATCCGACACGGCTTGCATCGACAACGCGCTTGAGATCCTGGTGGCCGGCGGTTATTCGCTTGCCCACGCCATGATGATGCTGATTCCCGAGGCGTGGACCGGCAACCGGCATATGGAACCCAAGCAGCGCGCTTTCTACGAATATTACGCCGCGCTGATGGAGCCGTGGGACGGGCCGGCGGCGATCGCATTTACCGACGGCCGTCAGATCGGCGCGACGCTCGATCGCAACGGTCTGCGGCCGGCGCGATATGTGGTGACCGACGACGACCGGGTGATCCTGGGGTCGGAGGTTGGCGTGCTTCCGGTGCCGGATGAACACATCGTCCATAAATGGCGATTGCAGCCGGGCAAAATGCTGCTGATCGATCTCGAAGAGGGCCGCATCATCGACGATTCGGAAATCAAGCGAACCCTCGCCGACGAGCATCCGTATCAGGAATGGCTCAACGACACCCAGTTCCAGCTCGAAGAACTTGCGGACCCGCCGCGGCACACAACGGCGTCCCATGATAACGACAAGGCCGGCTGGCTGAACCTGCAGCAGGCGTTCGGCTATACTCAGGAAGACATACAGACTTTCCTGGAACCCATGGCGCGCCATGGCGACGACCCCATCGGTTCCATGGGCGCCGATACGCCGATCGCGGTGCTCTCCCGAAAGCCGAAGCTTCTCTATAATTATTTCAAGCAAAACTTCGCTCAGGTCACCAACCCGCCGATCGACCCGATCCGGGAGGATTTGGTGATGTCTTTGGTGTCGATGATTGGGCCGCGGCCGAACCTTCTCGGCCATCATGCGGGGTCGCATTACCGGCTCGAAGTGTTGCAGCCCATCCTTACCAACGCCGACCTCGAAAAAATCCAGTCGATCGGAACGCTTGTCGGCGAAGCCTTCCGCACCAGCACGCTGGATGCGACCTGGCCCGCATCCGAAGGGGTCGACGGGCTGGCGCCTTGTATCGAGCGGCTGTGCCGGGAGGCGGTCGATGCGGTGATCGACGGCCAGAATATCCTGATCCTGTCCGACCGGGCCGTGTCGGAGGCCCGCGTGCCGATCCCCGCGCTTCTGGCGACGGCGGCCGTGCATCACTATTTGATCCGGCGCGGTCTGCGGACGTCGACCGGCCTGGTGGTGGAAACAGGCGAGGCGCGCGAGGTGCACCATTTCTGCGTACTTGCCGGCTATGGGGCAGAGGCGATCAACCCTTATATGGCGTTTGAAACGCTGGAACAAATTCGGATCGAGAACGGTCTGAAGCTCAAAACCGAGGATGTCCAGAAGAACTATCTGAAGGCGGTCGGCAAGGGCATTCTCAAGGTAATGTCCAAGATGGGCATCTCGTCCTACCAGTCCTATTGCGGGGCGCAGATTTTCGACGCCGTGGGTCTGGCCGACGATTTTGTAGAGGAATACTTCACCGGCACCGCTTCTTCGATCGGTGGCGCAGATATCGGCGCCATTGCCGCGGAAACGGTGCAACGTCATGGCAATGCATACGGCGATAACCCGATTTACCTCGATATGCTCGACGCGGGTGGCGATTATGCGTTCCGGCTGCGCGGCGAGGATCATGCCTGGACCCCGGATTCCGTCACGGCGCTGCAGCATGCGGTACGCGGTAACTTACCGGATCAGTACAGCGCCTTTGCCAAAAGCATCAACGACCAGAGCGAGCGCCTCCTGACCATCCGTGGCCTGATGGATTTCAAGCCCGCCGACAAACCCATCCCGCTCGACGAAGTCGAGCCGGCGAGCGAAATCGTCAAGCGTTTCGCGACCGGCGCGATGAGCTTCGGCTCAATCAGCCGTGAGGCGCATACCACGCTGGCCATCGCCATGAACCGCATCGGCGGCAAATCCAACACCGGCGAAGGCGGCGAGGAAGTCGACCGCTTCACGCCGCTCCCAAACGGCGATTCCATGCGCTCGGCGATCAAGCAGGTTGCGTCGGGGCGGTTCGGCGTCACGACCGAGTATCTGGTCAACGCCGATGATGTGCAGATCAAGATGGCGCAGGGCGCCAAGCCCGGTGAAGGCGGGCAATTGCCGGGCCATAAGGTGGACCGGAACATCGCTCGTGTGCGTCATTCGACGCCTGGCGTCGGCCTCATCTCGCCGCCGCCGCACCACGACATCTATTCGATCGAGGATCTGGCGCAGCTTATCCATGATCTCAAGAACGTCAACCCGCGGGCGCGAATCTCCGTGAAGCTGGTCTCCGAGGTCGGCGTCGGGACGGTCGCGGCCGGCGTCAGCAAGGCCCGCGCGGATCACGTCACCATTTCGGGGTTCGAGGGCGGCACCGGCGCCAGCCCGCTGACGTCGGTGACACACGCGGGCTCGCCGTGGGAAATCGGGCTTGCGGAAACCCAGCAGACGCTTGTCCTCAACGGGCTGCGCGGCCGCATCGCGGTACAGGTCGATGGCGGCCTGCGGACGGGACGCGACGTCGTCATCGGCGCTCTCCTCGGCGCTGATGAGTTCGGCTTCGCCACCGCGCCGCTCATCGCCTCGGGCTGCATCATGATGCGCAAATGCCATCTGAACACCTGCCCGGTGGGCATCGCTA
>CALGIA010000095.1 GCA_937916005.1 uncultured Rhodospirillaceae bacterium | reverse complement strand
CCGCCCAGTCGCCCTCGTCCAGATAGCAGATGCGCTTGGTCAGCGGCGCCAGCGCCAGGGCGTCGGAGCCGATGAACATCTCGCCCTCGCCATAGCCGATTGCCAGCGGGCTGCCACGTCGCGCACCGACCATCAGATCATGCTCGCCGGCGAATATAATCGCGAGCGCGAAGGCACCCTGCAGGCGCGGCAGGGTCTGCGCGACGGCCTCGCGCGGTGATGCCCCCCCGTCGAGCAGCTGGGTCAGCAGCGCGGCGATGGCCTCGGTGTCCGTGTCGCTCTCGAAATGATGCCCGGCCGCCGCGAGTTCCGCGCGCAGCTCCTGGAAATTCTCGATGATCCCGTTATGGACCACCGCGACGCGCGCGGTCGCATGGGGGTGCGCGTTGGACTCGTTCGGCACGCCGTGGGTGGCCCAGCGGGTGTGGCCGATCCCGACATCACCATCGATCGGGTCGTCCTCGAGGATCGCCGCCAGGTTGGCCAGCTTGCCCTGAGCGCGGCGGCGATGGATCGAGCCGTTCACCAGTGTCGCGATCCCGGCGGAATCATAGCCACGATATTCGAGACGTTTCAGCCCCTCGATCAGGCGCGGGACTGCGTCGTCGGAGCCCAATATGCCGATGATGCCGCACATGTCAGATCGTCTCCAACCAACCGGGCAGGTCCTCATACTTCGACAGGCTCAGCATGAGGATCTCACCCTGAGCTTGACGAAGGGTGAGGTCCGTGAGGGTGCGCAACCCAGCATCTATCCACATCAACTCTTGTCCTTCGACTTCAGTTTGCGGAACCGGGCGGCCCAGCCGGGCTTCCTGACCTGCTCGGCGCGCTCTATGGCCAGCGCGCCGGCCTCGACATCGCCAGAGATGGTGCTGCCCGCCGCGACGATGGCGCCGTCTCCCACGGTCACCGGTGCGACCAGCGCCGAGTTGGAGCCGATAAACGCCCCCTCACCGATATTGGTTTCGTATTTGCCGAAGCCGTCATAGTTGCAAGTGATCGTGCCCGCGCCGATGTTGGCCCCGGCGCCCACATGGGCATCGCCCACATAAGAGAGATGGTTGGCCTTGGCGCCCGCGCCGAGATCAGCATTCTTGATTTCAACGAAATTCCCGACCCGCGCCCCGGCGCCGATCTTCGCGCCCGGCCGCAACCGCGCGTAGGGGCCGATAACGGCGCCGCTCTCGACCTCGGCACCTTCGAGATGGCTGAACGCGCGGATGTTCACGCCGTCGGCGACACGCACGCCCGGTCCGAAGACCACATTCGGCTGCACGACCACGTCGCGGCCGAGCTGCGTGTCGTGGTGGAACCAGACCGTGCCCGGGTCGACCAGGGTCGCCCCGCCCTCCATCGCGCGGGCGCGCAGCGCGTCCTGCACCACAGCTTCGGCCATGGCCAGATCGGCGCGCGCGTTCACACCCATCAATTCGTCTTCCTCGCCCTCGACCACGGCGGCGCTATGCCCGTCGGCGCGGGCCAGTGCGACCATATCCGTCAGATAATACTCGCCCTTGGAATTGTCGGTACCGATCTTGTCGAGCAGGCCGAACAGGTGCCGCCCGTCGAACGCCATGACGCCGGAGTTACAGAGGTTCACATCGAGCTGATCCGGCGTCGCGTCGCGCGCCTCGACGATGGCGGTCAACGCGCCGTCCCCATCGGTGATCAGGCGGCCGTACTGATGAAAATGGCTTGGCCGGAACCCAAGCACGGAAACTGCGGCACCGTCGGCACAGGCCGCCGCCGCCCGGCGCATCGTGTCGGCGCTCACCAGCGGGGTGTCGCCGTAGAGAACCAGCACCGTGCCGGTGAACCCTTCAAGCGCATCGCGCGCGGCCTTCACCGCACCGCCGGTGCCGTTCCGGTCGGCTTGCACGCAAGTGCGATGGGGCGCGACGGCATCAGCCACCACGTCCATGTCCGGCCCGACAACGACGACGACCCGCTCGGGTGACAGTTCAGCTGCCGTATCGAGCAGGTGGGCGATCATCGGACGGCCGGCGAGCGCGTGCATCACCTTGGGCAGATCGGAACGCATACGCGTCCCTTTCCCGGCAGCAAGTACCACTATGGCTAAAGGAGTATCGGTCATCGTTTCATATGCCGGATTGGGACGGGTAGAAGGGGGGCGAAGCCGGCATGCCGAATCCGCAGAAATCCACAGAAATCCACAGAAATCCACAGAAATCCGCGCGGAACTTGCCACAGCGCCGTGAATCGCACCAAGTCACGAATTGTGCCCGAATGTTTCGTGCAAAATCCACGGTCGGGGTTCGACCCCATCCTTCGACAAGCTCAGGATAAGGTGATCCGATGGCCCTCACACTGAGCCTGCGAAAGTGCCTTCGCCGAAGCGAAGTCGATTCGGCTTCGTGCAGGCAGGAGTGCAAGGGCCCGGCGCACTGTCAGCCGTCATCCTCGTCTTCGTCCGGCACGCCGAACACCAGCGTGCCGTCGGCCGTTCGCGCACGCACCAGATGGGCGAAGCCATCGCCCCAGGGCGTCGACAGTTCGAGCCGCACCGGCACCTGCCCGGGCTCGACACCGATATCGGCGAGCCAGATCACGACTTCGAGATCCTGCAGCCGCTTGCGGCCGGGCTTGAAGCCGGCGATGCGCTCGAAGGTCAGGCGACATCCCTCGACGCTGCCCTCGAACGGCGCGGCAGAGCTGGGCTTGAGATCGCGTTGCGGCAACACCTCGAGATTCGCGTCATACCGCCGCCGGCCGTCATAGACGGCCGTGCGCGGGCGGCATGCACCGTTTATCGCACTGGTGAGCACCAGCGCCGTCACTGCGGTCGTCGGATCGACCGAACCCGGGATCAGCGCCGGGTCGACGCGCTTGATGTCCTCTTCGCCGTAGGGCGGCTCGGCCGTCACCGTCCGCGCGCCATCCGCTGCATAGTCGATCGCCACCCTGCGCTGGCGACTGCGCCAGATGTTCGCGGTTCGGTACTTTTCGGGCGCAATCCCGCCGTCACGCCAGTCACCCGTGCTTGAAGCCTCGAGGCTCCAGTTGAACAGCGCGCCAATGATTCCCGACGTGTGCAACCGGATCCGGGTTTCATACCCGGGGTCGGCCAGGTCCACCTCGAAGTCAAACCGGATGGCACGCAGGCCGCCGGTATAGACGTCATAGGTCAACGCGAAACCTTCGGCGGCGTTCTGCAGAGCTGCATCAGCCGGCGCCATCGCCTGCTCGCCGTCCGCAGCAACTGCAGGTGTGGCACCCGTCATCGCCGCAATTATCGTCACGGCGGCAAGAATGGTCTGCGCTGGAATTCGCCGGATCATGGAACCATCTAAGCCGAGGGACATCATGAACTCAACAATGGTACGACGTCCCGCCGACCGCCAATCCGCTATTGGGATGCGCCGGTCTTTGGCAAGACCACGTCGCGGATCACGTCGAGAACCAGATCGGTTCCTTTCTGAATTAGCACCACATCATTGTCGACGATGACGCGCGTGGTGTCCGTCCGCTCGGGCAGGCGGTTTTCAAGATCGGCCGGCAACGCGCGGCGATCCAGCCCCAGCGGCAGACGGCCGTTTCGATCCAACTGCTTCTGGAGCCCGGGCGGAAGCCGGTCGCGCTTCGCCAACCCTGGCGGCAGGCCACCTTTGCGGCCCTTCGCCGATCCCTTGACCTCGTCCTCGCGCTTGGTCTGTTCGTCGGGCGTCACGATCCCGGTTTCCGCGAGGACCTCGCGGATGATCCGCTTTTCCAGATCACTGAAGATCTGCCCGACGCGATCGTCCGGGCGCGCAACGCTGGTCGACTGGGCCGTCGCCGAATGCGGCACCGGCAGAAGAATCGCGGCCACAAGACCGACGCATGCAAACAGACTGAATTTCATGGGAATCTCCTGATTACCGAACGCGTGGATCATAGGGTCCGGTGCGATTGAGGCAAGGATGAGGCGGGAGACGGAATCTCAATGGACAGCCGGCGCGCAACTTGACACCTGCGAACCGGTCGCCCTATAGGTCCGGTCCCAATTGAGGACCCACTCTGGTCCCCACGGAGGGGCGCGTAGCTCAGCGGGAGAGCACTGCCTTCACACGGCAGGGGTCACAGGTTCAATCCCTGTCGCGCCCACCATTCTTTTCAACGGGTTAGCTAATTTTGGCGGCTGTTGAAAAAGTACCTAGCAACCAATTAGCAACCACCCGTTGATATAAAGACCGCTTGGTCTTGACGATGCCGTCGCCCGGAAGCCGTCGGCCGCCGGTTCGGTGCTATCCATAAGGCGCCGCCGGGTGACCCTGCGTGCGCTCGTGGAGAAGACCCCAGACGCCGATCTACATGATCTTCCCGAAGGAGCATCGCGCTAAGCTGCACTCAACCAACCCAATCGAGCGCCTTAGCGATGAGATCAAGCGTAGGGCCGACGTCGCGGCACCTTTCCCAACGACGACTCCATCGTCTGTCTCGTCGGCGCGCTGCTGCTCTAACAGAACGATGAATGGGCCGTCCGGCGCGCCAGATACGTAACGCTGGAAACCATCAGCCAGATGAGCGACGATCCCCTCGTCAGCCTGTCTGCTGTGGCACGCTGATCAGCCCTGCCGGGCCGCACGGCCACCCGAACCAGGTGAGCACATGGAAGCGCCAGGCGATGGACGGTTTAGGTGCGG
>CALGIA010000094.1 GCA_937916005.1 uncultured Rhodospirillaceae bacterium | reverse complement strand
GTTTCACAGGGTGTTCGAAAGAAAAAAAGTGGTGGAGATGAGCGGAATCGAACCGCTGACCTATACGTTGCGAACGTATCGCTCTCCCAACTGAGCTACACCCCCAAATATTTGAAATCTAATAAAACTTTATAGTTCCGACCTCAACCTAATTCACCAAAAAACAAATCGTGAAATACACATATCATTCACACGGTGTTTTTATCACCTTTAACTTACTGAGAACATTAGGTTTATTCGCAGAACTCTTTGTTGCGAACGTCGCGCTCTCCCAACTGAGCTACCGCCCCCCCGATTGAGAGCGCGGATAATGTGGTTTTGACCCTGCCCTGTCAAGAAGTCTGAGCAGGAATAGGGATAGGAAAACCAATGTTTTATCCCTGTGTTCTGTACTTGCGCCCATAACAGTCGGGCGCTACCTTGCCGGCCATCGGAATTCGGCGACAGGATGGACTATTTCCGGGTCCGATTGTCGCTTGAATTAAGACGCTTGAATTAATAAGTGGCTGAGATCCATGCAAGTAATAACAGGGCCGATACTCGGTCTGATAGACATCATACTCGGGCTTTATGTCTGGGTTTTGTTTCTCTCGATTATCATGAACTGGTTGATCATGTTCAATGTGGTCAATACCACGAACCGGTTCGTCTATATTGCCGGCGATTTTCTCTATAAGGTCACGGAACCGGCTTTGCGCCCAATCCGGCGGTTTATGCCGAATATCGGCGGGATGGATATTTCGCCGATTGTGCTGCTGCTGGCGATCTGGTTCGTTCGTGACATCATTCGCCGCCTCGCTTATCAGCTCGGTGTCTAGCGCTCTTGCCCCCTATAGTGTGGCCGGCGACGGGCTTCGCGTCGCCGTAAAGGTGACGCCCAAGGCGTCGCGCGACCGCATTGGAGATATTTTTACCGATGCGGATGGCTGCAAAATTCTCAAGATTTCCGTGACCGCCGCGCCTGATCGCGGCAAGGCCAATGAGGCGGTTATCCGTCTGCTCGCCAAGGCGTGGGCAGTGCCCAAGACCTCCATCAAGGTCACGTCCGGTGCGACCGATCGCCATAAAATTCTCCAGGTAACCGGGGATGCAGCCGGGCCCGAAACCAGGCTGCGGAAATGGCTGGATGGCCGCGATGGCTGAGGCGCGCCTGATCGACGGTAAGGCCATGGCGGCTGCGATTTGCGCCGACGCCGCGCGCGATGTTGCGCGGCTGCAGGCAGATCACGGGGTGACGCCTGGCCTCGCCACCGTCATGGTCGGCGACGATCCGGCCAGCGAAATATATGTGCGCAACAAGGGCCGTCAAACCGAACAGGCCGGGATGAATTCGTTCCGTCATGTGCTCCCAGCAACCACGACCCAGGAAGATCTCCTGCACCTGGTCGCCAAACTCAATCGGGACCCGAAGGCTCATGGCATCCTGGTGCAGCTCCCCTTGCCGGCTGGAATCGATGTGGATCTGGTCATGGACAATATCGATCCGGTCAAGGACGTCGATGGGTTTCACCCGGTGAATATGGGGCTGCTGATGAGCGGGCGAGACGGCCTGCGCCCGTGTACGCCGCTCGGCTGCATGATGCTGCTGGAATATGAACTGGAAGATCTCACCGGGTGTCATGCAGTGGTGGTCGGAAGATCCAATATTGTCGGCAAGCCCCTGGCTCTGATGCTGCTGGCGGCCCATTGCACGGTGACAATCGCCCATTCCCGAACCCGGGATCTCGCCTCCGTGTGCCGCCAGGCCGATATCCTGGTTGTCTCGACCGGCCGGCCTGAAATGGTGCGTGGCGACTGGGTCAGGCCGGATGCCGTGGTCATCGATGTCGGGATCAATCGGGTCGAGTCCGCCGATGGGAAGCGTCATCTGGTTGGCGATGTGGAGTTCGCCGCCGCGCGCAAGCACGCCCGTGCGATTACGCCCGTGCCCGGCGGCGTCGGCCCCATGACCATCGCGTGCCTGCTGCGCAATACGGTCGCCGCCGCCTGCCGCCAGCACGGCGTGATCTTGCCCACCATATAGTCAGCGCTTTTCCCCAGGCCGGGGTTGCGCCATTATTGCGGGACTTTCAGGATTGGTGCGGCGAGATGCAACTACAGCCAAGTTCCGGCGATGGCGCTCAACAGGTTACGGATCGCATTACCCGCGGAGTCTGCCGCATGCTCACGGAGCTTGGTTATGAAACCCTGCGGGAATTTCGGGTCGGGTCGAGCCGGCGTGTCGATGTGATCGGCCTCAACGCCGATGGGGAATTCGTGATCGTCGAAGTCAAAAGCTCGGCGCCGGATTTTCGCAGCGACCGGAAATGGTCGGAATATCTGGGTTATTGCGAAAAATTCTATTTCGCGGTTGCGGATGATTTTCCCCATGCCCTGCTGCCCGACGAATGTGGCCTGGTAATCGCCGACGGGTTTGGCGGCGTTGTACGACGCCAGTCGCCGATCGGGTCCATGAACGGAAACCGCAAGCGCAGCCAACTTGTCCGATTTGCCATGACGGCCGGCCACAGGCTCCGGCGCGCCCATGAATCCTATAAATGAAACCTGAAAACTATTTGGACATGCGGGCAATGGCTGCGGTCGTGCTGTGACCCGGCGCGAGGTCGGCCAGCATCACCTTGCCGCCATATCCTTGAACCAGATCGCCGCCGACCACCTGGTCGAGGCTGTAATCCGCGCCCTTGATCAGCACGTCGGGCCGGATCGCTTCGAGCAATTTTAGCGGCGTGTCGTCTTCGAATATCACCACCAGATCGACGGATTCGAACGCGCCCAGCACCGTGGCCCGCGCCCCTTCGGGCTGAATTGGCCGTTCCGGGCCCTTGAGCCGGCTGGTGGATTGGTCCGAGTTAAGCCCGACAATCAGCCGGTCGCAGTTGTTGCGCGCCTGTTTCAACAGGGAAATATGACCCGGGTGAATCAGGTCGAAGCATCCGTTGGTGAACCCGATCCGGTCGCCCCGCGCGCGCCAGGCAGCGATAAGCCGGAGCGCTTCATCAAGCCCGACCGAGTTGTTGTCCGGGGTGGAACCGCCCCGCGCGGCGAGCCAGCCGGTAATTTCATCGATTGTCGCAACCGCGGTTCCGGTCTTGGCGACCACGATACCCGCCGCAATGTTGGCGATCCGGGCCGCATCCGCCTGAGCCATGCCGATTCCCAGGGAAGCGGCCATGGTCGCGGCCACCGTATCGCCCGCGCCCGACACGTCGTAAACCTCGATCGCATTGGCGGCCAGATGGGCATGCAAGCCGTCGCCGCTGATCAACGTCATGCCCTGGGGACCTCGTGTCACTAGGATCGTTTCCACGCCACAGCTTTCGATCAAATGTTGCGCGGCTTCAATGACGCCGGAATCTCCGTCGGCCTTCATGGCGCTTGCTTCGGCGAGCTCCCGCCGGTTTGGAGTCAGCAGGGACGCGCCGCGATAGCGCGTATAATCAACGCCTTTTGGGTCAACAATGACGGGCTTGTTCGCATCGCGCGCCATGTCGATGATCGCGGCGGTGACGGCGAGCGTCAACACACCCTTGCCGTAATCGGACAGCAGAACGGCGTCGGCACCGGGCAGATGTTTGCGCACATTCCCGATGACCGCGCGCACGAGATCGTCCGGAATCTCCTCTTCGGTTTCCTGATCGGCGCGCAGCAATTGCTGACCGTCCGCGAAGTAGCGGGTTTTGACCGTGGTGCGCCGCCCCGCCTGCCGGATGATTTCGGCCTTGATCCCGTCCTGTTCGGACACCAGGGCGTCTATCTCCGCCCCTTCGTCGTCATCGCCGGTCACGGTCACGAAAATCGCCTCGGCCCCCAGCGCGGCGAGATTGCGAACCACGTTTCCCGCCCCGCCCAGCATGGATGTTTCATTGCGCACCCGGCATACCGGGATAGGGGCCTCCGGTGATATCCGCGACACTTCGCCATAGACGAAGCGGTCAAGCATCACGTCGCCGACGCAGAGCACGCGCGCCTTGTTGAGCTTTTCAATATCGGCGCGGGACGGCAGTTTCTCCATCACGAACATTCCCGCTCCAGAACGTCGCACAGCATATGGCCGAGCATGATGTGCATTTCCTGCACTCGGGCGATGGTCTCGGACGGCACGACCAGAAGCGGATCGGCCAACCCGACCAGCCGTCCACCACCCCTGCCCGACAGGGCCGCCGGAACCACCCCCATGTCGCGGGCGGTTTGCAATGCGCTGACCACGTTTTCACTATTGCCCGATGTGGTGATCCCGATCGCCACATCGCCCGGCTTGCACAGGGCGGCGAGTTGGCGGTCGAATATTGTATCGTAGCCGAAATCATTCCCGCCCGCCGTCAGAACTGACGAATCCGTGGTCAGGGCAATTGCGGCCATCGGCGCGCGGTTGATTTTGTAACGAACCACCATCTCAGCGGCGATGTGCTGGGCGTCGGCCGCGCTGCCGCCATTGCCGAACAGCACCAGCTTGTTGCCGCCTTTCAGCGCCGTGATCGCCACATCGCATAGACGCGCGAACGCCCCATGCAGTACATTGCGGGTCGCGCGCAGCACCGCTTCATGTTCATCGAATTCCGCATTGAAAAACTGGTCGAGGTTCATGTTCAACTCCTACGCATAGCTAATCCGCTGGGCGGGGCCGGGTCAACTCCCACCTTCGGCCCGGGCGAGAGCATCAAACAGACGCGCCAGGGTTTCGTTATCAGGCTTGGCGGCGGAATTGTCCCAACTCACCCAAAGGGCTGCCCGCATATCCGGACCCACCGGGTCCGGGGTCAGGGTGATTTCATGGGCCGGCTCGGGCATCTCAAATCTTGGCCAATATTGCCCGGGTTCCACATCCACGATTATCCCCGTTAGCGCTTCCATGCGCAATGTGACGTCGTTTTGCTCAAAGGTCAGGGGCGCGGCGCCGGTAATCCGCCAGTCCGCGGGAATCAGGAAGCCGGATTTCCCGATCGCACCCGCGCCGCCGAGCCAGAGATCACACAATAGTACGCCGGCCCCAGGCCACAAGCCGACAAAGCGCCGGACCCCGATTCCCCGTGACCGGTACCCATCATGCCAGCCGACGCAGTGCAGGGGCGCGAACCCGGCCAGTGCGGAATCGACCAGAGCGCCTGCCCGCGCGCGGCGTGCGACCCGGAACGAGCCCCATAATTCGAGGGTGTCCTGCCCCGCAATTTGAGGCCCGTTATGGGATGCGGCGGACCGCGTGGCCTGACGCATGTCGCCCGCCGTATAAGTCGCAACGCCCGGATCAACAATAAGCCGCCGACCGCCGACAGAAATTTCGACGGACAGAAAATCCGCATGGGCATGGGCCGGGTTGTCATCGGGACCGCAGGGGCCGTGATCGAAGATCACCGCGTCGCCGCCGCGATCCGCGTCGCCACCGCGACCGAGCCGCGTGTATCCGGTTTTTTCCAGCGTTGCGATCTCGGGCATTTCACCAAGCGGGATCAATTCGGACGGCGGCGGCGCCTCGCCGACCCATGAATCATTGAACAGGGCGATTTCGCCATCAGGGTGGGTCATGACGCGGAGCGCTGTTTCCATCTTCGCCACAATTTCCGACTCCAGGCCACAGGCGCGCAATATCCGCAAATCCAGCAACGCCAGCAGATGATACATCGGGCTGCGTTCGGCGTGGCCGCCGTCGGCGAGCACGCATTGTGCGACCGACCGCCGGGAACCTTTTGCGAGCTCGGTTCCGTATACCGAGAGCGCGACCAGGTTTTTCATCAGATGGTTATATTGAACATCCCGTTCCAGATTGGCGAGGATATGTGCCGCGCAGAGCCTTGCATGGCGCAGGATATCGTCCTCGGCATCCATATCAACGGGGCCGCCCGCCTTGCCATAGAGCGCGAGCCCGGCCAGCAGATTGATCAGCCGGTGGCTCGCCGTGTACGGATGCCACGCATCGCCCAGCACCCCCGCGACGCCCCACTGATTGCCGGCATCGAAGGATTTCACGATCCTTGCCGCCAGCGCCAAATCCCCTGCCCGGCCCCGGGCCAGCAAAGGCGGAATATATCCCATATACGCAAGGGTCATGCGCCGAAGCGGGTTATTGCCTTCGCGGAAATCGCCGCGCCAATCGATGTTCTCAATGGCGGCGAATTCGAACAGCTGATTGTGCAACATGAAACTAGCGTGGGCGACGCCGTCGAGATGGTCGCCGTGAACGGTGGTCTGATGGGCGAGGACGATTTCGGCGATGTCGGCCATGATTTTTGAGCCGATGTCGGCCGGCGCCAGTTTGGACGCCCGGGTCTCGGCGCGGCGGCGGGCCGCAATGGGGAAGCGCGCCATGAATGCGCGCCGGGCGCGAAGCCGGACCCTATGGGTGAGCTGCGACGGGCCAAGATGACGGATCGTGCGCCACAATCGGCCGATCTTCATGGCCAGCTTCTATTCATAACTTGATGGTTTCACCCGACCGCAGCGATTCCAGGACCGCGATGGTCGCCAGGCTGGTTTCGAATATTTCCGCCTCATCCACCGGCGCCGCGCCGCCCGATGCAACCGCATCGACGAATGCTTTCATCTGGGCTGCGTGGCCCTTGTCCTGGCGGGCTGATTTCCGGGGCCGGGTCACCTTGCCGCCGGTGGCGATGGTCATGGTACGGAAATCGTCGATGGTGACGACCACCCCGCCAGCGTAGCACTCGATCAGCTCCTTGGAAAAGGCTGTGTCGCCCAGCGCGGTATAGGCGATGGTCGCCAGCCCGCCATCGGCGAAGTTGAGCGTGGTGGTGAGGTCGTCGCACACGCCGTGGTGGACCCGGGCCGCGCTGGCATGCACGGCTGTGATCGGCGAGCCGGCAAGGAACCGGGCCAGGTCGACGAAATGACAGGCTTCGCCCAACACGCGGCCGCCGCCTTCTTCCGGCGCGTTGAACCAGGCATCCGGCTCGACCGCGCCGGCATTCACGCGGATCAGGACAAACCGGTTGCCGCCGGCGGCCTCCAGCCGGTTCCGCGCCTTGATGGCGAGCGGCGCGTATCGCCGGTTGAACCCGACCTGAAAAAACGAATCGGTCTGCCGCCGGGCCGTGACGATGGCGTTGAGCCCGTCCCGGTCGAGCGCCAGGGGTTTTTCCACCAGCACATTCTTGCCGGCGGCCAGCGCGCGCGCCACCAGATCTGCATGGGACGAATGGGGTGTCGCGATCAACACCGCGTTGATATCCGGATTGTCGAACACCGCCGCCTCATCGGCCGCGGCCTCGGCAAAGCCGAATTTTTGCTGACTGTGTTCGGCGGATGCCCCGCGCTGTGTCGCGATGGCCTGGAGCCGGCAGCCGGGAAGCCGTTTGAGTTCCGGGAACAGTACCGTGCGCGCGAAATTGCCGCCGCCGATGGCGCCGAGAACGCATTCTCCCGAAGTCTTGCCGCCGCCCGCCGATACATGGGCTGGAATCTTCAGCCGGGGCGATTTCGCCGCAGTTTCCTTGGGGTATCGCAGCACCACGCCGAGATGGGGTTCGGAATTTTCGACGATCATGGCATAGGCTTTTTCCGCATCATCGAGATCGAAGCTGTGGGTGATCATATGTTCCACGGCAAGCCGGTGATCGCGGATCCGCGACATGCGGCGCACTGCTTCGGCCAGGTTCCGGGTCTCGGTCCAGCGCACGAAACCTTCCGGGTATTTCATGCCGCGATTTTCGTAATCGCTGTCATAACGGCCGGGACCGTAGGACCGCGACACCACCACCGATAATTCCTTGGCCATGAACTCGCGATAGGGAATCTCGGTTCCCGTCATCCCGACGAGACTGATCCTGGCGCGATCACGGGCGATTGCGGCGGCGGTCTTGAAGGGTTCGCTCGACTCGGTCGCGGCGGCGATCAACACGCCGTCGCACCCAAGGCCGCCGGTAAGGTTCAGCACCGCTGGAACAGGATCGCCGTCGCTCAGATTCCAGGTCAGTTCGGCCCGGCCGAACCGGGCAAGGTCAAGCCGTCCCGCATCGTAATCCAGCGCCACGACCCGGATTCCGGAAAGCTCCAATAGCTGAACGGCGAGCTGACCGACCAGCCCGACGCCGATCACGGCTGCCGTGTCGCCGATTTCGAGTCCGAGATTGCGCACGCCGTGAAGGGCAATCGCCGCCACGGTGCCGAAGCAGGCTTCCTCGTCATTGACATCGTCGGGCACCGGGGCGGCGAGATTTTCCGGCACCACGTTATATTCCGCGTGATTGGCGAGGCCTGCGCCGGCCATGGCGACGCGCTGGCCGGTCTGGAACTTGCCTTCGAGGCCTTCGCCCACCGCCACGACCACGCCCGATGCGGAATAACCGAGCGGCAGCGGTTCGTCGAGCCGGGCCGTGACGGCGCGGATCGTTGCGCCGATGCCGTCGCGGCGCGCCTTGTTTATTACCTTGCGCACCAGATCGGGGCGCGCCTTGGCCTTGGCGGCGAGGCTCTTCTTGGCGAACCCGACCACCAATCGTTCAGTCCCGGCGGAAATCAGCGATGCGCTGGTGCGAACCAGCAGGTGACCGGCCCGGACCCTGGGTTCCGGAATGTCCTTTACCGAGAGCTTGCCCGACCGTGTGTTTTGAATGACTTGTTTCATGGCCTCAACTTAACTCGGTGCGGGGAAAGCTGCAAAACACTCTGATACTCAGGAGTGATGATACTCAGGATAGATCGGCGGTTGGGGCCGCATCCAGTGCGCGGCACCATAATTCGATCGCCATGATGGGGAACAATGTAAGCGCCGCATCGATTCGCCGGGCGATAAAATCTTCCCGCAACCGGCCGACGGCCTGCGGGTCGAACAGCCCGCGCGAAGACAATGTGGCTTTCGACGTCAGCTCTTCCATCAACGGGCGGGCGGGGCCGCGAAGCCAGGACCGGATCGGTACGCCGAATCCCTGCTTGGGACGGGTCAAAACGCTTTGCGGCAAGCGCGTCCGCTGGGACTCGCGCAGGATTTTCTTGGTTTGCCGAAGATCGATTTTTGCGCCCAGCGGCACGGATGCGGCGAAATCCACCATCCTGCGATCGATCAGCGGCACCCGGATTTCGACCCCTTCCAGCATTGCCGACTTGTCGGTGTAGTTGAGGTTGAGATCGGGCAGAAAGCCGTTCAGTTCCAGGTCAAGCAAACGCTCGACCGGGTGCATCCCTCTTGTGGCTTCCAGCGATGCCCAGATCGGGGCGGGAATCCCGTCGGCGGGAATCTGGCCGCGCACGTCAGAAGCCATCAATGCCCGCCGCCCTGGCCCCATGACGGCGGAAAAGCTCATGGATTCCGCCAGCATCTCGTCTTCGCCCAGACGCAGCAGGTCCGATACCCTCCGTCCGCGGCGGCCGCCAACGCCGGATGTACCCGCAAGACCCAACAGCCCGGCGGCCAGTGTCCGCGCGCCGGGAAAACGGTCGAGTTGGGCATATAAAAGCGCCGCCGTGTGACGGCCATAGCCGGTGAACAGATCGTCACCTCCCACGCCCGACAGCAGAACCTTGATGCCGTGCCGCCGCGCCTCGCGCGCCAGCAGGTTTGATTGCAGCGCGGCGAAATCCGCGGCTGGTTCATCCAGCGCCCACAGCATGCCGGGCAGCGCGTCAATCAGATCGGCCTCGGTCGGAACTTCGATGAGATTGACCCCAAGATGCGCCGCCACCGCGCGCGCGTGGGCCGCGTCGTCGCCGAAATTATCGCCCTCGCCCGAGATGTCGGTGACCGACGCGCAAAATGTGGTGATGTGCGCCGGATCCGTCGCGCGGCACATGGCGGCGACAATCGCGCTGGAATCAACCCCGCCCGACAACAGCGCGCCGACATCGACATCGGACACCATCTGGTCCCGCACCACCTGATCGATCAATTCGGTGAGTTGGCCGGGGGTGACGTGGGCGGCTGGAATGTCTCGCCCGGCGCGCGGTGTGCGGTAGTAAGGCCGCGTCCGAATGCCCCCCGGCCCAACGGTCATCACATGACCCGGCCGCAATTTCCGAACCGCTTTCAGCATGGTCGCTTCGCTGGCGGACCATGCGTAGCCGATCTGGTCGGCGACCACGACCGGGTTGATGTCACGGGGCACGTCCGGACACAGGACGAGAGATTTCAATTCGGAGGCGAACAGGAAGCCTTTGGGAAGATCGGCATAATAAAGTGGTTTGACGCCGAGATGATCGCGGGCGAGCGACAGAACCCGGTCCCGGCTGTCCCAGACGGCGAAGGCGAAAATACCATTGAGCCGGTGAACGCAGTCGAGTCCTTCTTTGGCAAAAAGATGCAGCAGGACCTCGGTATCGCTTTCGCTCTGGAATTTCACGCCCTGATCAACCAGTTCCTGG
>CALGIA010000093.1 GCA_937916005.1 uncultured Rhodospirillaceae bacterium | reverse complement strand
GGTTGATCCTGTATGCCCGGAACTATTGATTTGGATCAATGACAGGGAGGCCCGCCAATGCCCCCATATCCGGGAATAATTGCCCGCATATATATAAAGAGGAAATGAACCGATGACTGATCTCAGGGACAGCAAGCTGGTCGGGGCCGATATACGGCGGAAGCTCAACCACCCGGTGGTCGATTCCGACGGTCATATGAACGAGGCCCTGTTCGCGGTGCTGGATTTCGTCAAACAGGTCGGCGGCGCCAAAATCGCCGCGCGCTACGAAGACATGATGAACAATGACACGACCGGCAGTTCGCGCCGTGCCGTCTGGGTCGGCAATTCGGGTCCGGCATCCATCGACCGGGCGACCTCCATGCTGCCCCGCCTGTACCGGTCGCGGCTGGAAGAAGCCGGCATGGATTTCGGCATCATCTACGGCACCCATGCGCTCAGCGTGCTGGGCCTCAATGATGACGAAATGCGCCCGGTGGTCTACCGGGCCATGAACATGCTCTATGCGGACATGTTCAAGGATGTGCAGGACCGCCTGACACCCGTCGCCCTGATTCCCATGCATTCGCCGGAAGAAGCGGTCGCCGAGCTTGATTTCGCCATCGGCGAGTTGGGACTGAAGGCGATTGTCATGAACGCCATGGTCAGCCGTCCGGCCCCCGAAGTTGTGGCCGAAGCGCCTCACCTGGCGAAATACACCATGGCGCCGACCTCGCCCGCCATCGACGTGGGCGACAGCTTTGATCCGGTCTGGGCCAAATGCGTGGAGCTGGGCGTCGCGCCGAGCTGCCACAATTCGTTCCGTGGACGCGGTTCAACCCATGGCTCGCCCAGCAACTATGTCTTCAACTCGCTGGGCAGCTTCGGTCAGGGCGGCGAATATTTCTGCCGCGCGCTGTTCTTCGGCGGCGTGCCCCATCGATTCCCGAGCCTGAAATTCTCCTTCCTTGAGGGCGGCGCCGGCTGGGGATCGCAGCTTTACAACACCATGTTCGAATATTGGGGCAAGCGGAACCTGGAGTCGCTGAAGGAATATCTCGACCCGGCCAAGCTCGATGTGGATCTGCTGGTCGAAATGTTCGAGAAATGGGGCAATGACTATCTGACCCCGGAACGGATCCGCAAGGCGCCGCACCAATCGGTCAATTCCAACCTGTTCGTGCCGCCGGAAGAGGTCAATGATTTCCTGCCGACGGGCGTCACCAAACCGGAAGATATCCGCGACATCTTCGCCCGGAATTTCTATTTCGGATCGGAAGCCGATGACCGCATGACCGCCGTCGCCTTCGACGAAAAACTCAATCACTACGGCCTCAAGCTGAACGCCATCCTGGGCTCGGATATCGGCCATTGGGACGTGCCCGACATGACCAAGGTCATGGTCGAGGCCTATGAGATGGTCGACGACGGCTATATCACCGAAGAGGATTTCAAGGCCTTCACCTTCGGCAACGTGGTCGACATGCACACCGGCATGAACCCGGATTTCTTCAAGGGCACCGCCGTAGAATCCGAGGTCGCCAAGCACATGGCCCAGTCGGGAGCGATGGCCGCCGAATAACCGCCTGCCACAATTTTCAGTCATAATTTTCGGGGACGAGGCTTTCGGGCTTCGTCCCCGTTTTTTATCCGAACCGCATCTCTGGCTATGGCCGGGTCTTGAGTGTTATTGTTGCCCCCCGATCTCAAGGAAAAATCAATCGTGACATCTGGAAGCTCTCCGCCGGGGACGCGCCTCGTTGATGGGTCCTATTCGTGGTTTCGTCTTGCTGTTTGCATGTTGTTGGGTTCAATCGGCAGCGTGGGCATGTGGTCGGTGGTGATCATTCTGCCGGTGATCCAGGCCGAGTTCGCCGTCGACCGGGGCACGGCCTCGATCCCCTATACCCTGACCATGGTGGGTTTCGCGCTGGGCAATGTGATCGCAGGGCGTTTCGTGGACAGATGGGGCATCATGGTTCCGATGATCCTTGCGGGGCTGGCGCTCGGGCTGGGATTTATTCTTGCCGCGTCGACAACCGCCTTGTGGCAGTTCGCGCTCATTCAGGGACTCCTGGTCGGGATGGGCACGGCGGTCACGTTCGGCCCCTTGATCTCGAACATTTCCCACTGGTTCCGGCGGCGCCGGGGCGTGGCGGTGGCCGCGACGGCCGCCGGCAATTATATCGGCGGCGCAATCTGGCCGATCGCGCTGCAGTCTCTGGTCGCGTCCTACGACTGGCGCGTGGGATATATTGTCGTCGGGGTTATCTGTCTCGTGACAATGGTGCCCCTTGCGATGTTGCTCCGCCAACCTCTTCCCCACAGCAACCATTCCGGCGGGCTCGACGACTCCCTGGAAGCGGCCCGGTCCCGGACCATTGATCTGACCCCGCGCAAGCTGCAGATCATGCTCGCCATCGCGGGAATCGGATGCTGCATGGCCATGGCCATGCCCCAGGTCCATATCGTGGCCTATAGCGTGGATCTCGGGTACGGCGTAAAGCATGGCGCGGAAATGCTGTCGCTGATGCTCGCCGGCGGGATATTCAGCCGGCTGGCATCGGGCTTCCTGGCGGATTATGTGGGCGGCGTGCGCACGCTCATGCTGGGATCAATTCTGCAATGCCTTGCGTTGCTGTTCTATCTGCCGTTCGACGGCCTCAACGCGCTGTATATGATTTCGTTCGGGTTCGGTCTGGCCCAGGGCGGCATTGTGCCGTGCTACGCGATCATCGTGCGGGAATACCTGCCCGCCCATGAAGCGGGCGAACGGGTCGGGCTGGTGATCATGGCGACCATCGTCGGCATGGCGGTGGGCGGATGGATGTCAGGCTGGATCTACGACATAACGGGGTCTTACCAGGCCGCGTTCGCCAATGGCGTGGTCTGGAACCTGCTCAATATATCGATTTTCGCGGTCCTGCTGGTACGGTCGCGGGGAACGGCATATGTCCGCGCATAAACGAAAATCAGCCGTCGGCGGCCGCGATCATTGTTTCCGCCAACAGGAAATAGACCGATAACCAGGCGTCCCGTACTTCGGGCGTGAAATCGTCGCCGAGCCCCTGTTCCAATGTCCAAATCAGCGCATCGGCCACCGTGGCGTAATGGCCCACATCAACGCCGTAACCGGCATGATCCCGGCCCAGTTTTTCGACCACGGGCACAAGGGCGGCAAGATCATCCAGTCCCTTTACGGCAATTTTGAGGGTGCTCATCAGCTTGCGGCCCTGTTCCTTCATATCTCCCTTGAACATCGGCCGGATTTTGGGATCCAGTTCAAACAGACGGTTATAAAACAGTTCGGCGGCGGTCTCGGCGATCGCCTCGACCTGTTTAAAGGTCCCCTGTACGAGCGCTTTGTGGCGCGGTTCGATGGGGCTGTAATCCACCGATTCCGGATCGGGGAGAACATACGACATCTCCGGTTCCGCCCTCGGGGTTTCCGGCTGCGCCTGGACGATGTTGGATTGCGCCTGGGAATTTTCCCGCAATTCGCGCATGGCGGCGGATGCGGTCTCGATGGCGCTGCGGATTTCAGCGCCATGGCTTTCCAGAGATTCGATTTTCTGATTCAATTGAATCAATGTCTCGCTGATCTGGGTCGTCGCATTGCGGGTTTGCCCGGCCAGCGCCTTCACTTCACCCGCGACCACGGCGAAACCCTTGCCGGCCT
>CALGIA010000092.1 GCA_937916005.1 uncultured Rhodospirillaceae bacterium | reverse complement strand
GGCAGGTCCGCGCCAGCGGATCGAAACCGGATTCCGCCAGCGAGGCGAGCTGGTATTTGCCGTCCCGGTCGGTGAAATAGGTGAACATGAAAAAGCTGAGCCAGTCGGGCGTCTTTTCATTGAACGCGCCGAGAATGCGCGGCTTGTCCGGATCGCCCGAATGGCGTTCCAGCATGGCTTCGGCTTCTTCGCGGCCATCGCGGCCGAAATAGGCCTGCAGCAGATAGACCATGGCCCAGAGATGGCGGCCTTCTTCCACATTGACCTGAAATACATTGCGCAGATCATAGAGCGACGGACAAGTCAGGCCGAGCAGGCGCTGCTGTTCGACCGACGCGGGTTCCGTATCGCCCTGGGTAACGATCAGCCGGCGCAGGGTCGAGCGGTATTCGCCAGGCACTTCCTGCCAGACATCCTCGCCCTTATGTTCGCCGAAACCGATCTTTTTACCTTCGACGGGCGGGTTCACAAAAATACCCCAGCGATACTCGGGCATTTTCACATGCTCGTAATGGGCCCAGCCCTCGGGCTCGACACTGACGGCCGTGCGCAGATAGATGTCGTAATCGGTGGTGCCTTCCGGCCCCAGCTCCTTCCACCAATCGAGAAACTTCGGTTGCCACGCCTCTAGCGCGCGCTGCAGACGCCGGTTATCGGACAGATTGACGTTATTTGGGATGCGTTCGTTATAATTGATCGCCATGGTCTAGACCCTCCGCTTGTCAAACAGGCTCTTCTTGCCGCTGCCATAAAGTTTTAGCGCGCCATCCGGCCCAACCGCGTTGGGTCGCTGGAAAATCCAGTTCTGCCAAGCGCTGAGACGGCCGAAAATCTTTGTCTCCATGGTTTCGGGGCCGGCGAAACGCAGGCTCGCCTCCATGCCGGTCAGGGCATCGGGCGAATAGCTCGCCCGTTCCTCGATCGCGATGCGGACTTCATCCTCCCAATCGATGTCATCGGGAATGAAGGTGACCAGCCCGGCAATGTCGGCGTCCTCCGCTTCGAGGTCTTCGCCGATTTTCTGGCGCGCCTCGGATACCTTCTCGGGTTCGCCGAGGAAACGGTGTTCCAGCCGCGTCAGCCCGTTGGACATGGTCAGGGGACCAAAATTCATGCCGGTCAGGCGAACCGTCGCCGCCGGCAGATTCGAGCCTTCGAAAATACCGTCCAGCATATAGCCCCGGTCGCAGACCAGCGCGATATCGAGCAGCGTTCCGGCGAAACAGCTGCCCGGTTCAATCAATGCAATCAGGCTGCGCGCGCTGACATCGATGCGTTTCAGGGAGCGCTTGAGATACAGCGTGATTTCGCGCACCAGCCAATCATCTTGGTTGTCGAGCAGCGCCTTGTCGGCGGCTTCCACCAGGTCGGCGTCGCCGATGGTCCGAAACACCCAGGTACCGATTTCCTGTTCATTACAGCGCAGTTCCATGACCGCGTCGTCAAGCTCGCGCGCCAGGGCCAGGGGCCAGAACGCCACGCCCTGGGCCTGAATGGCTGCCGGGTCGGACGGCGGCGCTTCGGTCGGCGCGGAAATGGTGATGGTCGCTTTCGCCAGGTCGCGGTCGATCTCGGCCACGACATTGTCATAGACAATGCGGTTTTCTTCGATGGTTTTGTTCAGCGGCGTGAGTTCGACGCCCACGCCCTGTTTGGGCCGGTCGCTTTTGTCGGCAAATTCACGCGCGCGTTCATTCACGATTTCATCGAAGCGCGAACCGGGGACCAGCTCATCGATCAGATTCCAGTCGACGGCCCGTTTGCCGCGCAGGCCTTCGAAGGTGGTGCAGAAGAAATCGGCCCGGTCATGGCGTACCATGCGCTTGTCGACCAGCCGGGTCAGGCCGCCGGTGCCCGGCAGCACGGCCAGCAGCGGCAATTCGGGCAGGCTGACCGTGGATGATCCGTCATCGATCAGCATGATGTGGTCGCAGGCCAGCGCCAGCTCATATCCGCCGCCGGCCGCGGTGCCGTTGACCGCGCAGATATAGGTCTGGTGGGAATTCGCGGTCGCATCCTCGATTCCGTTGCGGGTCTCGTTGGTGAATTTGCAGAAATTCACCTTGTGACCATGGCTGGACACCCCAAGCATGTTGATATTCGCCCCGGCGCAGAACACGCGCGGCTTGTCCGACGTCATGACGACGGAGCCGACTTCCGGATGCTCCAGGCGGAGACGCTGGATCGCGTCATAGAGTTCGATATCGACGCCGAGATCATAGGAGTTCAGTTTCAGGGAATAGCCGGGGACCAGCGTTGCATCCTCATCCACGTCCATGGCCAGCCGGGCCACGTTGCCGTCGATGGTGAGGTTCCAATGGTGATAGCGGTCCGGGTGCGTCTGAAAATCAATCCGTTTGCCGTCTTCCGTGGACGACGCCCGTGCCTGTTCTTGCGCGCTCGACATTCGATTCTCCGTTATGAGCGACGTTTCGTCGCGAATTATCGGGGATCCCGGCCCCGGAGCGATTATAATGAACGCCCTTCTTTCCGGGTGCTGAGATTATATAGACGCTTCAATTGGAAAAATCGACAAAAAACTGTTGATTAGTCAACTATGTTTTACGCAACAAGTCTTGAGTGACCCGGTTGGAAAGGTTAGTTTTAGCCGATTCCCAGCCGGTTCAAATTCATCTCAACCGAATAAAATGAATGGATAACAAGGGTTTGCCGAATATTCAGCCCGACAGAGATCCGGCCGGCCAGCTTCCTTCGGTGGCTGGAAAACAACAATCAACGCTGCCCCGACAAGATCTTTATCCACAGTATCGAGCAGAATCGGTCGATCACCCATGGCGAAATGTATGATCTCGCCCGTCGAATCGGCCGATATCTGCACGGACGCGGTATCGGCCTGAATGACCGGGTGGCGCTGCTGTCCAATAATTCCCTGGAACATCTCTCGGTCTATATCGCCGTTCTTTGCTATGGCGCCACGATCTGCACCATCCATGTGGAAATGAACGCGGCCTATTTCGAAAATATCCTGAATGCCACCAACGCCAGGCTGGTGATTTACCAGGAAGGTCTCGGGCTGGAAAAGCTGGCGGGCAAGGTCCCCGGCGACTGGATTCCGCTTGGATCGCTGACGCCCGATGCGCCCGGGGGCAATGAAGGTTTTTTCGCGGAAATCGAAAAACTTCCCGACGGAAACTGGGCGTCGCTGCCCCATGAGCGGGATGACATCGCATCGATTTTCTATACCTCGGGTACGGCGTCGACTCCCAAGGGCGTGGTCTGCAGCCATGGTGAGCTATACGACAACACCGAACCCACGGCCGACGCCTTCGGCATGACGGCGGATGACCGCATTCTGGATTTCCGGTCGTTCAACTGGATGTCGGCCCAGGTGCTTTCAGCGCTGGGGCCGCTCTGCAAGGGCGCGACGCTGTTGATGGCGCGGCGGTTTTCCCAAAGCCGATTCTTTGACTGGGTGCGCGACCACAAGGCGACCATCAGCGCCGGCAACCCCACGGTGATCAACATGCTGATCAACCGGCCAAGCGAGATCCGCGCCACCGACATCCCCCATTTCCGCTTCATCACATCGAGCTCCGCACCCCTGATGGTGGAGGATTGGCGGCGCTTCGAGGAGCTATACGGTATCACCATTTGCCAGGGCTACGGATCGAGCGAGACCGGCTGGATCGCCGGGTCGAGCGAGAAAGCCCACCGCATGGGAACGGTGGGCCGGCCCCTGCCCTATCAGCAGGTCCGTATCGTCAATGACAAGGGCGATGCGCTGGCGACCGGCGAAATCGGTCGGGTCGAGCTGGGCCGGGGACCCGATGCGGAATACCGCTACCTGGCCGATGACGGATCGATCCGGGTCTATGCGACGGGAAGAACACAGACCGGCGATATGGGGTTTTACGATTCCGATGGTTTTCTGATCGTCACCGGGCGCGAGAAAGATTTGATTATCCGGGGCGGCGTCAATATCGCGCCGGTGGAAATCGACAACATCGTGCTCCAGATGCCGGAAGTCGCCGAGGTCGCCACCGTCGGCGTTCCGGATCGGATTTTCGGCGAGGAAGTCGTGGTCTATATTACGGTGCGTCCCGGCGCGGAAATCGACGGCGCCAAGGTAATCGACCATTGCCGGGGCAGACTGCCCGACATCAAGCTGCCCAAACAGGTGATCTTTCAGGACTTGCTCCCCAAGACGGAACGGGGCAAGATGGACCGCAACGCGCTGGCCGAAGCCTGGAAGGAAGCGGCAGCCAAGAACTGAGCAGAAAACGGGGCTGAGACAGTCGAATGTCCGAAACCAATGCCTATCACGTCAGCGACAACGCTGCGGAAATGTATCAGGCCAATATGGTCCGCTACATGTTCATGCCATGGGGAGAGCGCATGCTGAGTCTGGCGGCGGTCCAGCCGGGCGAACATGTTCTGGATGTCGCCTGCGGCACCGGCGTGGTCACGCGGCTCGCCGCAATTGCGGCGGGACGGAGCGGCGCCGTCACCGGGGCTGACGTCAACCCCGCCATGCTCGCGGTCGCCGGTGCTCTTGAACCGGTCGACGGCGCGCCGATCACCTGGATCGAGGCCGACGCCGGCGACATGCCGGTCGCGGACGAAAGCTTCGATGTGGCGCTGTGCCAGCAGGGCATACAGTTCTTCGGCGATCCGGGCGCCGGGCTGCGCGAAATGCGCCGCGCGCTGCGTCCCCGAGGCCGCGTGGTGGTGACAGTATGGCGACCGCTTCACTTCCAGCCGGGACACGCCGCCGTCGCCGAAATGGTGGAGGAATTCGTAGGCCCCAAGGCCGGCGCATCCCGTCGCGCGCCCTATTCCTTCGGCGGGCGTGAAACCCTGCGCCCCTTGTTCGAATCCGCCGGCTTCGGCCATGTCCGTATCCGCATCGACACCATCCTTCTCCGCTTCCCATCGGCCGAGGGCATGGTGCAAAGCATGATGGCCGGAACGCCGCTGTCCGCCTTCATGGCAAATGCCGGGCCGGACACGGTGGCATCCGTGATCGGCGGGGTGGAAGACCGGTTGCGCGATTTTGAGGACGACGACGGGCTCGCGGTCCCCATGCAGTGCTGGGCTGTCACCGGCCAGGCTGCGCGTTAAGATATATTCAGCAGGAGGATCCGAAATCGCGACGACAGAAAAGACACGCCGCCGCAATCCCAAGGCAAAAGAACCTCGTACGCCACAGACCTTCAAATACGACAAGCCCGAGGTCAAAAGCGCAGGCAAGGGGATCGTCCGGCTATGCCAGACCGATATCATCCGGGGCGCGGTTCAGGTGGTCAGAAAAGGCGACGGCGACAACAACCTTCATTCCCATACCGGCATGGACGGGTTCTGGATGGTGCTGAAGGGGCGGGTCCGCTATTACGGACCGGGCGACGAAATCCTTGGCGAATTCGGCCCCCATGAAGGCATCGTCATGCCGCGCAACGCCCAGTACTGGTTCCAGGCCGTCGGCGATGAGGATCTGGAAATCCTCCAGGTCGTGGCCTTCGACAGGGAGGTCAAGAATGCCCGGGTCGATGCGGAAGAGCAGAAATTCGATGTGGGCAGCGCCGAATATTTCCAGGGTCGCGTTTCATAGAATCACGGCTTTGCCAAGGGGATCATTCCTTCCTCGCACGCCTTGATCTGTAGCGCCAGATATTTGGAGTAGATCCGGCACTGCGCCAGGCTGCCGCCGGTGAACCAGATCCCGGGCTGACCGGTCCGCATCCACATGTTGCGGAGCTCCTGTTGCGCCGGGTCGAACCCCCAGATCGGGCCGATGCGATCGGCGATCCCGTCGCCGAACAGATTTCGGACCAGTTGATCCTGCCCCTTGAAGCCGGTCGCCAGGACAATCAGATCCGCCGGGAGCGTATCGCCATTCCGCATCCGGGCGCCATCGGCGACAAACCCGTCGATATCGGAAAATTGAACCAAACCAACCTCGCCGCTGATGACCAGTTCAGAGCAGCCCACATTGAAATAATATCCGCCGCCGCGTTCCAGGAACAGGAATTGCCACCCTGTATTATCCACGCCGAAATCCAATTTGAACCCGACCCGCGCCAGGCCGTCGAGGAGGTCTTTGTCGATCTCCTTCGCCTGGTCGGTGATCATCTGGTGCGCCTTCTTCATCACTTGAAGCGGCATGGACGCGGCGATCAGATCGCAATCGGCCAGGGACGGCCCTTCGTCATACAGGGCGTAGGGAATTTGCGCGCTCGGCTCCACATTGACGACCATGGTCGGGCTGCGTTGCACCAGCGTGGCCTTGCCGCCGTTTGAGTGCAAATCCTGGGCGATATCATGGCCACTGGTCCCCGTCCCGAGGATGAGCACGTTGGAACCCGCATAATTCGAGCCGTCGTTATAGTCGCTGGAATGAATAACCTTGCCGCTGAAATTCTCCAGGCCGGGAATATCCGGCCGGATGGGAATGCCGCTGACGCCGGT
>CALGIA010000091.1 GCA_937916005.1 uncultured Rhodospirillaceae bacterium | reverse complement strand
AGCAAGGGTCGTGATTATATCAGGGCTTAAGAAGTAAAACCCGCCGATCAGGAAGGATTCGGAACGATCAATGACCAGTGAATCACAGAAGAGACTTGCCCGCCGGCGCCGCAGCGGAGTTTCCCGCAATTTGCGGACAAACTTCCTCGCCGGCATCCTGATCACCGCGCCCATCGGCATTACCTTTTATCTGACCTGGCTGATCATCACCTGGATCGACGGGCGCGTGACGCCGATGATACCGGAACATTATAACCCGGAAACCTATCTTCCGTTCGGAATTCCCGGCCTCGGATTGCTGATCGCGATCGTGGTCCTTACCTTTATCGGCGCCCTTACCAAGGGGTTCCTGGGGCGCTGGCTGCTTGGCGCTTCGGAACGGATACTGGCGCGCATGCCGGTGGTCCGGAGCGTTTATGCCGCAGTGAAACAGATTTTCGAGACCATTCTGAAGCAGCAATCGAACGCGTTCCGCCAGGTCGTTTTGTTCGAATATCCCCGGCGCGGCTGTTGGGCGATTGGATTTCTGACCGGACGGACCGAAGGCGAAGTCCAGAGCATCACAGAGGACGAGGTGCTCAACGTGTTTTTGCCGACCACGCCCAACCCCACATCCGGTTACCTGCTGTTCATCCCGAAAAAAGAACTGGTCTTCCTGTCCATGTCGGTCGAGGAAGGCATCAAGATGGTGGTTTCAGGCGGCATCGTCACCCCGCCCGACCGCCGCCCCGAAGATCAAAAGGCCATTCCCAAGATTGCCTCGGCGGATCACGACAAACCAACCATCCCCCTCGAACACGAACCGGAAACCACGCCTTAAGGCAGGTTGTCGGCCTCCGTATAACGGCGCCAGGCACTCATCTGCAGAGCCGATGTCAGACAATGCACCACTACCGGCCGGGTCTTGACCGCAAACGCCTCGGCGATGCCGTTGGCGATTTCGGATTCCTGGCGGATCGTGATGGCCTCGGCCCCGAATGACCGCGCCCATGCGGCGAAATCCGGATTGGTCAGGCGGGTCCCGTCCATGAACGGCCGGTCGGGATAGCGCATGTAGGAATGCATGCCGATGGTGCCATACATCCCGTTATCGGCGATGATCACGATCGGGTTGACGCCATATTGAATCGCCGTCGCGATCTCGTTACCGGTCATCAACGCGCCGCCGTCACCAAGAAAGGCGACCACCTGGGTTCCCGGACGGCGCAGCCCGGCGGCCACCGCCATGGGCATGCCCGACCCCATGGCCCCAACCACCGACGACAGGAACACCTGCTTCTGGCCAAAGCCCAGATAGCGATGGATATAGCTGGCGAAATTGCCCGCATCCGTGGTCACCGTGGCGTCGGGCGCAAGATGCTTGTCTATCTCGCACACCACGGCGGCAAAATTGATGCCGTCGGTCGTTGGCTCCCACTCCTTGGCGAGCAGGCTGCGGTGAATTTCATGCAGACCATCGACCCAGCCCCGGCGCTTGTCCGCCCCCACCGGCGCGCCCCGGCGCAGCAGCCCGCGTATGACTTCGGCCGGGCTGGCCGGTATCCCCAGATCGGGCCGCCACACACGGCCGACCTCGCCCGCGTCGGGCCAGACATGAACCAGGGGCAGCTGGGGCTGGGGCGCCTCGGGGAAGCTGTAGGACTGGCTCACCGGGTCGGTCAGCCGTTCGCCCAGCGCCGCCATCAGATCGGCGCGCTTCATCTCCGCAAGATGGGCCGGCGGCACGCGGATGCCCATATAACCGCCATAATTCGGATGGGTCGCGTCGAATAGCTGTGGCCGGCGATGGGTCGGGATGATCGGCAGCACCCACTCTTCGGCGAGCCTCACCAGATCGGCGAATACTGACTCGTCATGAACGGCGTCGGCCAGCAAAGCGCCACCGACCAGGATCAACGGTCGTTCCGATGAGGCCAGCATATGGGCAAGCTGGTCGAGATCTTCGTCGCGCGGGGCGGATGCCACCCGTGCGCGCGGCTGGTCGACCGCCGCGTCGGTTTCCTGATCGAAAATATCTTCCGGCAGGATTACCGCGACCGGACCCGGAGTGCCGCTTTCCGCGGCATGAAAGGCGCGGGCGAGAGCTTCGGTCGCCTGGTCCGGGTCGATGACCTCGATCACCTGCTTGGTGATATCCGACAGCAACACGGAATAATTCTGGTCCTGCAGCGCCTGGCGGCCGTAGTCGCGGCGTTCCACATGGCCGATCAGCATGACCATGGGCGTCGCGTCGTGAAACGCCGAATGCAACGCCACCATGCCATTGGCGAGCCCGGGTCCGCGCGACACCATGGCGACCCCGGCCCGGCTGCGCAGCCGCCCGTCCGCCGCCGCCATGAAACCGGCCCCGGCCTCATGCCGGCAGACGATCAACTGCATGGAATTGCGTTCGATCAGCGCGCTTGTCAGCCCCACATAGCTTTCGCCGGGCACACAGAAAATCCGGTCCACATCATGGGCTTCCAGGCTTTCCGCCATCTGACGGGCAACGGTCTTGCTCATGGATAAACTCCCCTAGCCGGATCGGACCGTCGGCACCACCGCGTCCCGTTCAAACAGATATAATAATGTACGCAGGGCTTCCCCCCGTGGGGAAGCCAGATCCGGGTCCCGCTCGACGATCAGACGGGCATCGTCGCGCGCCGCCGCCAGCAGATCTCCGTGGGCGGCGATATCGGCGATGCGGAATTCCGGCAACCCCGACTGACGTGTCCCCAGCAATTCACCCGCGCCGCGCAGCCGCAGATCTTCCTCCGCGATACGAAACCCGTCATCGGTCTCGCGCATGACCTTGATCCGGGCCCGGGCCGTTTCCCCCAGGGGCTGGGCATAGAGCAGCAAGCAGGACGACGCCCGCGCACCGCGCCCGACCCGGCCCCGAAGCTGATGGAGTTGAGACAGGCCAAACCGTTCCGCGTGTTCGATCACCATGACGCTGGCCTCGGGCACATCGACGCCGACCTCGATCACCGTCGTGGCGACCAGAATATCCAGATCACCGGCGGCGAAACGCGCCATTACCTCGTCTTTTTCCTTGCCCTTCATGCGGCCATGCACCAGCCCGACCCGGTCGCCGAAACGCTGGACCAGCGCCGCCTGCCGGGTGGTCGCCGCGGCCATGTCGGAAATTTCCGACTCCTCTACCAGCGGGCAGACCCAATAGACCCGCGCGCCATCGGATATGGCGCGCCGAAGCCCGCCGACGACGTCTTCCAGCCGTTCCAGCGGCAGGGCCCTTGTATCAATCGGCTGCCGGCCCGGTGGTTTGTCGAGCAGCCGCGACACATCCAGGTCCCCATAGGCGGTCAGCATCAGCGTGCGCGGGATCGGCGTCGCCGTCATCACCAGCATATCGATGGTTTCGCCCTTGCCGGTCAGCGACAGGCGCTGGTGAACCCCAAAGCGATGCTGTTCATCGATAACGGCCAGGGCCAGATCATGGAAAGTCACGTCTTCCTGGAACAATGCATGGGTGCCGATGGCGATCGAGATGTCGCCGGAGGCAAACCCATCCAGAATGGCCTGACGCGGCTTGCCCTTGTCGCGCCCAGTCAGAATTTCAGCACGAACGCCGATTGCGTCCGTAAGGGGCTTGAT
>CALGIA010000090.1 GCA_937916005.1 uncultured Rhodospirillaceae bacterium | reverse complement strand
GCGCCAGCAAGATTATCAAGCTTTCGTCCAATGAGGGCGCGCTGGGGCCAAGTCCGCGCGCGGTCGAAGCCTATATTGCCTCGGCCGGTGAGCTTCATCGCTATCCGGATGGAGATTCAACGGAACTGCGCCAGGTGATCGGTGAGCGTCATGGGCTGGACCCAAACCGTATCGTTTGCGGCGCCGGCTCGGATGAACTTCTCTATCTTCTTGGCCGCGGTTACGCCGGACCGGGGGACGAGGTGCTGACCCATGCCCATGCCTTTGTCATGTATGAGTTGGTGGCGCTTGGAGTTGGCGCGACGCCGATAAAGGCGGACGAGGTTTCGCTGACTGCAAATGTCGATAACCTGTTGGCGCGGGTTACGCCGCGAACCCGGGTGGTCTATCTGGCCAATCCCAACAACCCGACTGGAAGCTATTTGCCGCAAGATGAATTGAAGCGGCTGCGCGCCGGTTTGCCCGATGATGTTCTGCTGGTGATCGACGCCGCCTACGCGGAATACGCGACGGTCAATGATTATACCGCCGGCGCGGAACTGGTCGATGCCGGTGACAATACGGTGATGACCCGCACGTTTTCCAAGGCCTATGCGCTGGGCGGCGCGCGGCTCGGGTGGGCTTATTGTCCGCCGGCGATTGCCGATGTGCTGAACCGTATTCGGGGGCCGTTCAATGTTTCCATGCCCGCCCAGGCGGCGGGCGTCGCCGCGCTGCGCGATACCGAGTTCCTCGCGAAATCACGCGATCATAATGCGACCTGGCTGCCCTGGCTGTCGGAACGCCTCACGGCAACCGGGCTTGCGGTCTATCCCAGCATCGGAAATTTCGTCCTTGTCCGGTTCCCCGAGGATGCCGAACACAACGCCCTGGCGGCGATCAACTTCATGCAGGGCCGCGGGATAATTCCGCGCGACACCAGCGGCGTGGGCCTGCCCGGCTGCCTGCGGATTACCATTGGCCGAGAAGATGAAATGCGTGCGGTCGCCGACGCCCTAACCGATTTCATGATTTGAACCTGCAATGGCGAAAAGGAAAAAACCTCATTTTAAACGGGTTTGCCTTATCGGTATCGGGCTCATCGGGTCGTCTCTGGCCCGGGTGATGCGGCGGGACGGCTTGGCCGATCATATCGTGGCCTGCGCCCGTAAAGCTGAAACGCTCGAAACCGTGACCCGGCTCGGGTTGGCGGATAGCGTCACCTCAGATCTGGTGGAAGCCGTTGCCGGCGCGGATTTGGTGATCATCTGTACGCCCATCGGTGCCTATGACGCCATCGGCCGCGCAATCGGACCGGCGCTTTCTCCGGGGTGCATCGTTTCCGATGTGGGCTCGGTAAAGCAGGCGGTGATCGATGCGCTAAGTCCCCATTTGCCTGATAACGTTCATCTTGTCCCCGGCCATCCCATCGCCGGGACCGAACATTCAGGCCCCGAATCCGGGTTCGAGACCCTGTTCGAAGGGCGCTGGGCATTGCTGACCCCGCCCGCCGGCACCGACAGGAAAGCCGTCGAAAAGATTGCTGATTTGTGGCGTAGCGCGGGCAGCCGGATCGAAATCATGGACCCCGTTCATCATGACCAGGTCCTGGCGATCACGTCCCATATCCCCCATCTCATCGCCTATACGATTGTCGGCACCGCCACTGATCTGGAAGATCATCTGAAATCAGAGGTCATAAAATATTCCGCCGGCGGGTTCCGCGATTTCACGCGTATCGCGGCCTCGGACCCGGTGATGTGGCGCGACGTGTTCCTGAATAACCGGGATGCGGTGCTTGAAATGCTCGGTCGATTTTCCGAAGATCTCGCCAAGCTGCAGCGTGCCATCCGGGTCGGTGACGGGGACGCCATGGAAGAACTGTTTACCCGCACAAGGGAAATCCGGCGTGGTGTCGTCGAGGCTCAACAGCACGTTCCACCCATGCCGCAAGACGACTGAAGCCGATATCAGGCGGCGTAGCTCATGAATCTCGCCGATATGCTTACCCATCAAGCGCGGCGTCGGCCGGGTCATCCCGCGATAATCGAGGGGTCACGCGTCATAACCCATGGCGAGTTCGATCCTCTGGTGCGCCGTTGGGCGGCCAGGTTGATTGCGCTGGGCGCGGAGCCCGGCGATGTGATTGGGATCGCCCTGAAGGACAGGGCCGAACATCTGGTGGCGTTTTATGCCGTGGCGCGTATGGGTGGGATCATTCTGCCCGTGGATTGGCGCTGGACGGCTGCTGAAAAACAACGCATCACGGAATTCTTCGGTGCGGAACTGACTCTTGCCGAATCCGGCGACCGAATTCAGGGTGCAATAGCGATCGACCGGGCATGGCATGGTTCTCTGCCCGCGCTTGATCCCAATATAACCTTTCCGGCTGATGGAGATGCACCCGTCGTGCTGTCGTTGTCATCTGGCACAACTGGAACGCCAAAAGGTCCTGCGCTCAGCCATCGCCAGTTTCTGTCGCGCTGGATTACCCAGTTCGTCACCCTGACATTTTCCGAACATGACCGTTATCTGTCGGCGACGCCGCTTTATTTCGGCGGTGGACGCTCCTTTACCATGAGCGCGCTTTACGCCGGTGCGACCGTGGTGATGTTTCCGCCACCCTATGAGCCCGCGCAACTTGTTGCAGCCGCTGCCGAATACCGGGCTACCACCACATTATTGGTTCCCACCATGCTGCGCCGATTACTTGAGATCGCGGGCGATGACAGGCTGTTTGACGGTTTGCGCCTGTTGCTGTCCACCGGGGCAGTCCTGCACGGGGATGAACGCCGCGCTGTGATGGACCGCCTCTGCGGCGGGTTTATCAACTATTACGGTTCGACCGAAGGGG
>CALGIA010000089.1 GCA_937916005.1 uncultured Rhodospirillaceae bacterium | reverse complement strand
CTCCGCCTCTTTGTCTGATAAGTGAATATGGGTGAAACTAGCCAGCTTGGCCCCGCCGGTCCATAGGGCGGCTCGGCTATTCGACCGCCGGCATATGGTGACGTCCGGACCAACGAAAATGTGATTTGCACACCCCCGGGCGGGGCGGTTGACTGGCGGCATGAGAAGGATTGTCTTGGTCATCGTCATTGGGTTGCTCAACTTCGCCCTGCCGGCTGTTCCCAAGGCCGGGATGTCGGGCGTCCCAATTGTGATTGACGGCGGGACCGTGGAGCTGGGCGGCGAACGGTTCCGGCTGGACGGGATCGACGCGCCGGATCTACGGCAGAAATGCGAAATTCGCGGCCGCGACTATGATTGCGGTCATGTCTCGAAAACAGCGCTGATGGATCTGGTCGCCGGGGTTGAGATCAACTGCGTTCCCCGCCCGCCGGTCGCGGTTGGGACCCGCCGGGCCACCTGTTACGCCAACGGCTACGATCTGGCCGAGGGGATGGCGCATACCGGTTGGGCCATGGCGATGCCGCGCGGCGGCGGCAAGTATCTTCGCATGGAGCGTCAGGCGGAACGGTCGCGTCGTGGATTATGGCAGGGAAAATTCACCCCGCCCTGGGACTGGAAACCCGGTTGACCGGTTGCGGGTTTCGTGACACGAAATAAATCGACTGAATGAGGGAGAGATCATCATGGCGACCAAAATGAAAACCACCGTTACGCAGAGACTTTCCGGCAGCTGCCCGACCCACTCGCGCACCGATGTGGTGACGCGGGATGTGGAAGCCGTGATCGACGAGCCCCTGGAGCGGGACGGCACCAACCTGGGGCTGACTCCGACAGAAACCCTGGTGTCGGCGCTGATGGGTTGCACCAATGTGATTTTCAACAAATGCGCTCACGCCCATGGCGTGGCGGTCAAATCCATGACCGTCGATGCGGCCGCGGAGTTCGACCGGCGCGGAACGACCATGATTGAAGAAATCGAAGTGCCGTTTGAAAAAATCACGCTGACCATCAACCTGACCACCGACGCCAGCGATGAAGATGTGGAAAAGGCCAAGATCGATCTTCAGAAATTCTGCCCGATCGCAAAGGTCATCCGGAATGCCGGAACCCCGATCGTGGAAATCTGGAACGTCACCAAGGGCTAGAGCCTTTTCCCCTTAAATTGAAGCGTTTGACCGGGATTATTCCGCCCCGTGGTTAGGCGCGCTTCGCAGGGCGATGCGGTGTATCGGCCAAGAAGCGCAACGCGGCCACGGGGCGGAAGAACCCGGCCTTCGGTGGGGCAAATAGGCGTTTCGGGTGCGTCGCGGCGCTTGCCCGATATCCCACATCGCGCCGCGCGCCGTTCCTGCCCGAAACGCCTATTTGCCGCCATCAAACGATTCAATTTAAGGGGAAAGGGCTCTAGACGCCGGCCCTGACTGGATTTTATACCGCCGCCGAGATTTTTCCGAATGGCGCGCTGTCCCGCATGTCGGGCACGTGTTTCCGGATGAGTGCGTCGGTGTCTTCGAAATGGCGGATCAGCAGCTTGACGGCGAGGTCATCGTCGCGCGCGATGGTCGCTTCCATGATTTCCCGATGCTCGTCGACTTCGTTGCGGCGCGGATCGTCGAACTGGGCCGCGATCTGGCGATATCGGAGAGTCTGGTCGTTCAACTGGTCGCAATATCCGGCCAGCCAGCGCGAGCCACAGGCGGCAATCAGTCCGCGGTGGAATTCGTGATGCAGCTTTTCCCATTCCGGATTGAATGTATAGCTCGCGTCGCTGGCCGAGCGGGGCTGGCGCGACAATCGGTGAAATGACAGCACGATGGATTCTTCCCAAGCCGCATCGCCATGGGCGATGGATTGGCGCAGCGCGGTCTCTTCCAGCCAGCAGCGGGTTTTGAGCAATTCCTCCAACTCCGCCGTACTGACGGCTGAAACCCGAAATCCGCGCTGGTCCTCATGCACCACAAGCCCGTCGGCGGCGAGGCGGTTGAGCGCCTCGCGCATGGGGCTGGTGCCCACCCCATAGCGCGCGCGCAGGAAATCGGCCCGCAGCTTGTCGCCCGGCGGCAATTTTCCGGTCAGGATGTCTTCCCGCATGCGGTCATAGACCGAAGTCGCCAGCGTGGCGCCGGTCCCACCGGCTTTGATGTCACTTTTGGCGGATACGATAGGCTTTTCCATATTTGGCAGGTCTTGATTTTGGGCAGGGCGCTCAAACACTGATATTTTATCAGATTTCCGATATTTTTGGAAACGAGATAAAAATTTCGAAATTTTATGCCGGGTTTAAGGCCGAAACCCTCGATATTTGGGTGTGACACCAGGTTTGTTGTGGTTCGGGCGGCAGTTTGATAGCTTCTGAGATGCGTTGAATTACAAGATTCGGAACCATGAATCTGAACATTGGAAACCAGCCGGAAAAAACCCTGGCGCCCTACGTGTTCCTTGAAAATGCGTTTTCCGCGGAAGAATGCGACCGGGTGATGGAAATCGGCCGCGCGCGCGCTGCAGCCGGGCCAGGTCAGCGGCGGCGAACCCGATCATGCCATGCGCAACAGTTCGGTCACGCTGCTCAACCCGGGCCCCGATACCCAGTGGATGTATGACCGGGTGTTCGAGCTGGTCACGCGCTTCAACAATCAGCTTTGGCGGTTTGAACTGGCCGGCGCGGAACCCATGCAATTCGCGGCCTATGGGGTCGAACAGCATTACGACTGGCATGTGGATTTATGGGCCAGTAAACCCAAGAACGCCCGCAAGCTCAGTGTTTCGGTGCAGCTTGACGCGGCGGAGGACTATGAGGGCGGCTCGTTCGAGGTCGATCAAAGCGGCGCGCCCAACGCCGTCGGCCCGCGCGCGAAGGGCGCCATGATCCTGTTCCCCAGCTACGTGCTGCATCGTGTGCAGCCGGTAACCAGAGGAATTCGCCATTCCCTGGTGACATGGGTCGTTGGTGACATCGGGTTCAGGTAGTGGGAATTTTCATGCAGGAAATCAATATCCCCGAAATTGTGGCCGAGGTGACCGACGCTTTCATGCGCTATGAGGCCGCCCTCGGCAGCAACGATCTCGATGTTATCGATACGCTGTTCTGGGACAATCCGTTGACCCTGCGATACGGCCCCAATGGAACGCTGCTGAGTCACAGGGCGATTTCGGATTTCCGCCGGGCGCGTGACATCACCGGGGTGGAGCGCACCCTGAAAAATACAATCATTACCACATATGGTCGTGATTTCGCGACCGCGAACACCGAATCCACCCGGCCGGGCAGCACCGCCATCGGCCGTCAGAGCCAGACCTGGGCGCGCATGGCCGACGGCTGGAAGATCGTTTCAGCTCATGTTTCGGATCATGTTTCGGATTAGCCGGGATAATTGGGCGTTTTGGCCGCGAAATTGAAAACGGCGACCAAATGGTCGCCGTTTCAATGTTTCAGGCTGCCAGGCTAGAGTTGCCTGTTTGCCATTGGGCTTGGGATTTACAGCGTTTGCAGACGCGTTCCCCGGACCAGGCGCTTTCGAAATCATCTTCGCACATCAGGCATGAACGGAGTTTTGCCTGGTAGAGTTCATTTTCATTTGCCATATCCATTTCAGCTGCCTCGGCCATCCATATATTCCTTTGTTTTACTCATACGCGTTGTGAACAAGTACAATGTCTCATAATTATAATAAAAAATTGCAAAGACATGGCGTTAAAATATCTTGT
>CALGIA010000088.1 GCA_937916005.1 uncultured Rhodospirillaceae bacterium | reverse complement strand
ATATGGATTCAGTCCATTTATATATGGAACATATACACACATTAATGCAATATATCAACATATTTCATCGATATAAATGATGATTTCGCGTGAACAGATACGAATGGCGCGCGCGGCGCTTGGCTGGGGACTGAAAATCCTTGCGGAAAAATCTGGAGTGTCGGGAAATACGATCAATCGATATGAAAACGGCGCAGATGCCTATGGCGAAACTTTGGCGAAGCTCCAGAGAACCCTGGAAAACGCCGGCGTAATATTTATTGATGAGGACGACGATGCCGGTGTCGGCGTCCGGCTACGGAAACGCTCGATCGACTGATCCGGCACAATTCCGCCTCGGGCCGCCCATCAGATCTTCACCGCATTTCCAAGCGGTGCGCTTTAATCGGACGCCAAAATATTCCGAAACAAATCCAACTGGCCTTGCGTGGTGTCGTCCCAGCTAAATTGCTCTGCATATTCCCGTGTGGTGCTACGATCAGGCAAATTCTCAAACAATTTGCGCACGGCATTTGCCAGCCCATCGGGTGTGCGTTCTTCCATCAGGATACCGGCGGCGGGGGCGGCGACGATTTCGGGCGTGCCCGAGATATTGCTGGCGATGACTGGCGTGCCACATGCCATTGCTTCGAGGAGGACATTTGGCCAGCCCTCACGGCTTGATGCCAGGACCAGCGCATCGGCGGCGGAATATATTTTCGCCAGCTGGTCATGGGGGACGCGTCCCAGAAAAGTGACGCGTTCGGACACACCCAATATGCGCGCCAGGTTCTCCAGTTTCTGGCGGTCTTCTCCCGTGCCGGCAAGGAGTAGTTTCGCATCCGGCAAATTCGGCAGCGCCGAGATCATGATGCCCTGGCCCTTCAGCTCAACCAGGTTTCCTACTGACAACAAAATACGCCCTGACAGGCCCAATTCTTTCCGAGCTTCCAAACGGTCTAAGGGCCGGAACATTTCGAGATCCACGCCGTTGCGTAAGGTTTTGATTTTGGCCGCTGATGCGCCGAGTCCGACCAGCACATCTTTCAGCGCCTGGGAAACCGTGATGATGGCCGCCGCCTTGTCTGCGGCCCATAGGATCTGGCGTCTCGGAATGGTGTAGTTCGGTATCAAATTGATATCCGTGCCGCGCGCCGTAATCACCACCGGTATATCAAATGCCCGACCGAGCATGACCGCAGCGACACCGTCGGGATAAAAATAATGGGCGTCGATGAGATCGAGAGGGAGGCCGTCCCGCAGCATGCGACGGATCACCGGCTTCAACGCGGAATACATGAGAAACGGCGCGATGCTCATGCCGATTTTCGGGATGACGGGATAGCGGGGGTGGATAATGGAAATGTCGTGCCGGGTCTCCGATTTCGGCGCCCGCGCAAATTCCCTGTAACTCCCGAACGGGCCGAAAGAGAGCGGAAACCACGGAACCGGCGCCACAACCCTGGCATCCACTTCGCCGCTTGCCACCAGGTGACGAAGCCTGTTCTCGACAAAAATGCCGCGAATTGGCTGCGCCGCGTTTGGATAAAGCGATGAAAAGGTCAGGATATTCATGGGACCTGACGATCTAAAATATCGGTCCATGGCACCCACAATCCCAGACCGATTGCATCCCGCCCATCAGCGACAGCCAGATGCCGTCGTCGGTGATGGGTGTGTCGGGGTCGGAATTCATGTCCATCCACAGTCCGGAGTCGTTGTTTGTCATGGGCATCGAAACTTGATTATGGAGCGTCCGCCATGTGATACCGTGCGCCAAAATTCCTTGCGCCGGAAAACCATTAACAGAAAATTCCGTCGCCGTCCTGTTTGGGGCCGGGTGTCCGCGAAAGATGATTTCATGACCGATACGCCGCCCGCCAGCTCCGGCCCCGCCAGCTCCGGCAACGTAACCAGGGTCGAACACCGGGTCTCAAGCGAATCGCGGCGAAAGCATAACGGCCACGCCGGCGGCGTGCTCTGGTTTACCGGGCTTTCGGCCTCAGGCAAATCCACCCTGGCGATCGAGACCGAAAGCCGGCTGTTCGCGGCCGGGTATCAGGCCTACATGCTGGATGGCGATAATCTGCGCCACGGCCTCAATTCGGATCTGGGTTTCAGCCCGGAAGACCGCGTCGAAAACATCCGCCGGGTCGGCGCGCTGGCCGCGTTGTTTGCCGATGCCGGCATGGTGGTGATCTGCGCCTTCATTTCACCCTATCGCGCGGACCGCGATCTGGCGCGCGCGGCGGCCGGAAGCGGGTTTCACGAAGTCCATATCAAGGCCGATCTGGCGACCTGCGAAGCGCGCGATGTCAAGGGCCTGTACCGCCGGGCGCGCGCCGGCGAGATTCCCGACTTCACGGGTATCTCTGCGCCTTATGAGCCCCCCGAAACATGCGAGTTGGTGATCGATACCAATCAGAATTCCGTCGCCGCATCGGCCGAAGAAATTTTTCGCTATGTAAAAGAAAAATTCCCGCTTGGCCTGGTTTAAGATAGGCGTGGTCTAGGCCAGGCCCGGCCTGAGAGGGAGCGAAGCAGGGGAGGGGCATATGTTTCAGTACTGGACCGACGATACGCCGGCGGCGAAGGTTTTCTCGTTTCATCTGGTGTGGCTTTTTTACGAGGCCGTCCAGGGCGGCGCGGATACCAATGAACTGTTTCGCGCCGTGCGCCAGGTGCGCGTCGGCAACAGCGCCGACTGGCATGATGCATTCTTTGATCTGGGCGACCGGCTGAAGGCGCTCGCCGATGAAGCCCATGACAAAGGCCATGACGTGACCGCCGGACAGGCCTATCTGCGGGCCTTTACCTATTACCGGTCGGCGGAGCGCGTGCTTGCCGGAACCGATGACCGCAAGCTGCCCATGTATCAGCGCGCCATCGACTGCTTTTATGCCGGCATCGACCACACCGAACATGTCTATGAACGCTTCACCATGAATTTTGACGGCACAGATCTGGACGGGCTGTTCTTCCCGCCCCGCAATGCCAAAAAGGGATCCCCGCCGCCCTGCATCATCTTCCCCAGCGGGGCCGACGCCCTGCCGGAGGAACAGCTGTTCCGGGGCGTGCAGGAAATGACAGCGCGGGGCGCGGCCGTCGCCCTGATCAACGGGCCGGGCCAAGGCAGGACCATCCGCACCCTCCGCATCCCCACCATTCCCGATTACGAAAGGGTGTTCACCACCCTGGTCGATTATCTGGTCACTCGCGACGACATTGATCACGACCGGATTGGCCTGATCGGCGGCAGCATGGCGGGCTATTACGGGCCGCGCGCGGTCTGTTTCGAACATCGCATCAGGGGCTGTGTGGTATGGGGCGCGCTCTATGATGTGTTGGGCGATCTGTATGACCCCTATCCGCCGCTGCATGAACAGCTGCAGTGGATCAGCGGCACGTCATCGGACGAAGAAGCCCGTGACAAGCTGGCCGCCTTCACACTGGACGGGCTGCTCGGACAAATCGAATGCCCAATGCTGGTAACCCACGGCGCCCGCGATCACATGGTGTCCGCAGCCTCGGCCCAGCGAATTTATGACGAACTGCGCGTCGACGACAAGGAACTGCGCATCTATGACGACGAAACCGGCGGGTCCGGCCATTGCAGTGTCGATAACTGGACACAGGTGGTGGCCTACCAGATCGATTGGCTGCTCGACCGGTTGGGGTAAAATTTAAATCCCCGCCTCCGCCTCGCACAGTGCCCAGATGCGGCCGAAGGGGCCGCCCTGTAACAGCTCGGCTTCGATTTCCGCCATTTCTTCGTCGCCCAGCACTTCGTACTTGCCCATGGAGGCGGCGATGGCGGTGCGGCGCGCATTGTCTTCCATGATATAGACCCCGGCGGTCATTTCCTCGACGCTGGCCCCGGTGACCACGATGCCGTGGGCGCGCAGCAATGTGGCCCGGCGGTTGCCGAGCGTCGCAACCATGGATTTTCCCCGTTCTTCGCTGTTGACCAGCCTGGAATCCGGATGGACCGGAATGCCGTCGCGGAAGATCGAGGCCAGGAAATATGTCGGCTTTAGATCATGTTCCGACATGCTGAAGCTGGTCGCGTGATGGCAGTGGAAATGGGCGACCGCATTCACATCGGGGCGGGCCTTCAGGATTTCCAGATGGATCGGCAACTCGCCCGGCAGGTTGATTTCGCAGCCTTCCTGTCCTTTGTGCAGATCGATCTCGATGAAATCCTCGGGGCGTGACTCCAGGCCCAGCTCATGGGGCGTCATCAGGATCTTGTCCGGGTCGCTGGTTCTTGCGCTGAGGTGGCCGAACCCGTCTATATAGCCCCTGCCATAAAAAAACCGCCACGCCTTGTTGAGTTTCCCGGCGAGTTCCTGATTACTATTTTCCATTATCGTTCCTTTTGAATGTCCTGCAGACCCATCATGGCGAAAAACGCCTTCAGCAAGGGGCCATCCGGATTGTCGAATTGCTGGGCCACATCGAAATGGTTGAGGCCGGGCAGGTCGAATTCCTGAACGGCGTGACCGCGCCGGCGAAGCTCGGCGGCAAACTCCATGGACTGGCGACGGAATTCAACCTGTTCCCCCTCGCCATAGGCGATGATCATAGGCGGCATCTCGTCGCGGATCTGGCGCTGGGCGCTGTTGCGGGCCGTCATGCCCATATCGAGCTTCACATATTCATTGCGGGAACTCAGCCGCACCGGCTCCAGATCATACATGCCGCTGGCCGCCACCGCGCCCCGGATGAAATCCGCCGGCAACCCCCAGTCCCGTTCCCAGTCGGTCACCGCCAGTAGACCGACCTCATGCCCGCCCGACGAGTGCCCGGCCACATAGAGCCGTTCCGGGTCGGCTCCGAAATCCGCTGCGTTCTTATAGACCCAGGCCGTCGCTGCGCGGCATTGGCGGATCAGCTCATCCATATCCACCTGGGGCAGCAGGGCGAAATTGACCGACACGAAAGTCGCGCCGGCGCCCACGAATGATTTCGCCTGATAGGAGTTGTGATCCTTGTGCCAGCGGGTCCACGCGCCGCCATGGAAATAAATGACGACCGGTGGATTCTTGCCGTTCGCGGAAGGGGGGGCCGGGAAAATATCGATTTTTTCGAACTCGGACGGGCCATAGGGAACATCGATTTGGCACGTCAACAGGTCCCGCACCTCGGCGCTTTCCACATGATTGCGCTCCATGTAGCTGTTGGCGTTGGGCACCAGGATGCGCTGATTATATTGATCGTTGAGCTGGTCCTGATCGTAATCGAGCCAGACTTTCGGCTTGTTCGTCATTGGGTATCCCTATCGTCGATTATCTGGGCGATCAGCATTTTGCGAAACCGCCTGTCGCGCTTGAGATGCCATTCCCGGCTCATGGCCTCGCCGCGATTGATATAGCGTTCCGCATAGAGCAGCCGCCATTGGCGGCCCCGGGTCGAGCGCGCGCCGGTCCCAGCATTATGGGCGCGCAGCCGGTTGTCCAGATCGGTGGTCCAACCCACATAGCTGCGCGCGCCGCCCTTGCCGCGGCTGCCCAATATATAAACGAAGGAAGCCATCTGGAATTCCGTTTCAGTCGGGTCGATTGAACAGCAATTGCCGCCCGGTTTCAATTTTTCCGCGCTGTGTTAATCTCTCCCCATTGAGCGGAGGAGGGCTCCCATGAAATTCTCATTCTCAATCGCGCTGTTCGCTGCCCTTGTGGCCGCGACCCCGGCGTCCGCCGACGCCATCGACGGGGATTGGTGTCTGGCCAATGGCCGGCATTTGTCGATCAACGGGCCGGAAATTGTCACCCCGCGGGGCAAACGCATGCAGGGCAGGTATGACCGTCACGCATTTTCCTATGTCGCGCCCGTGGGGGAGCCGAATGCGGGCATGGAAATTTCCATGTCCCTGATCGATGACGATACGATGCAGGTCGTGATCGGGGCGAAATCAACCCAACCGAAGGAGTGGCGGCGCTGCGCCGCGCCCACAAGCTGAGCCTAGGGCGTCAGCCACCATGTACCGGCCAACACCCAGCCGGCAATGAAGACGGTTTCCGCGAGGATCAGCACAACCGGCTGATACCCGATGGTAAACATGGCCTTGAAGGATGTCTTGACGCCCAGCGCCGCAATCGCGGTCACCAGGCACCAGCGCGACACATCGACAACGCCCGAGTGCAGGGTTTCGGGGATCGTGACGCCACTGTTCAGCACCACCAGAAGACAGAACCCGATCACGAAAACAGGAACGGGAAGCCCGCTTGCCTTACGGGAGCGCGCGCGAAAAAACAGGGTCAGCAGCAGAACCACAGGCACCAGCATGGAAACCCGGAACAGCTTGATGATGGTCGCCAATTCGCCGACCTCGTCCGAGATCGAATAGCCGGCGCCAACCACCTGGGCCACGTCATGGATGGTGCCGCCCAGAAAAACGCCGGCCGCCCGGTCATCCATTCCCAAATAGGTCACGATGATGGGATAGATGATCATGGCGATGGTACTGAAGGTGGTGACCGCGATTACCGTGAAGATGGTGTCCCGTTCGCGGGTGCCTGATTTGGGCAGGATGGACGAGATGGCGAGCGCCGCCGACGCGCCGCAGATCGCCACTGCGCCGCCGGTCAGGAGTCCGAACTGGAGCCGCTGGCCCAGCACGCGCGATGCGCCGAGCCCGAATATTATCGTCAACCCGACACCCGCCATCACCAGCAGGACATTTTCAAGCCCGAGCCCCGTCAAATCCTCAAATGTCAGCCTGATGCCCAGCAATGCGACGCCGGTGCGCAGCAGCCATGTGGAACAGAATTGGATGCCCGGCACGCAGGGGCCTTCCTCGGCCAGGAAATGAAACCCGACTCCCAGCAGCAGCGCGAACAGCATTTGCGGCGCGTGGTAATGGTCCGACAGCATCTGGGCGGCGGCGGCCACGGTCAGGCAAACCAGAATGCCCGGCCCCAATGCGCGCCCCGAGCTGAGCCGGGAACTGAACCGGGAAACGAGCCGGGTTTTCAGTCGCGTGACCGCGCGAAATCGTGTGGTATCCGTCATGACGTCTTCATATCCATTGCGGGCCTTCATGGGAACCCTTGGCCGGATATGTTACTTATTTTCGCGCAACCTGTTTTGACGGCAACGGACCCACCCATGACCCGCACATTGATCCGTAATATCGGCGAATGCTTCACCGGCGATATCGCATCGCCCATGGCCGAAATCTCATCATTGATGATCGCCGACGGTTCGATCGAAGCGTTCGATCCGCCCGCCGGCAGCGCCTTTGACGTTGAACTGGACGCCGGCGGCGTGGCGGTGATGCCGGGGCTGATCGACGGCCATATTCACCCGGTCATGGGCGAATGGACACCGACCC
>CALGIA010000087.1 GCA_937916005.1 uncultured Rhodospirillaceae bacterium | reverse complement strand
GGTAACCCTCGTCCTTTTCAAGGGACAATGTCAGATCAAGTCGAAACTACTTCACTTCAATTTCGGCAATAATCGATAACCCTTTTGCGATCGGCGCAGGCGAAAGCTGTCGAGACCTCTTTGGATCATGCCGCCTCCCTGATCGATTTCGATCTGCACCGTGACTTCGATTACATCGCTGCCAACGGTCTTGTGGGATAAATATGAAAATTCTGGGGCGAAGGGCTGAATGTAAAATCCGAATCCGGCAGGATGACCGATTTCGGGTGGTTTTGGTCTCATGAAAAATGCACCGGATTCCAAGTGACCTGGCGCGATGTCAGTTTCTGAAAGGTCGTAATAATGTGCGAGTTCTGGCCAGGACCGGGCGCGCATCATTCGTGCTGTTTCGACGACCGCGGATTTGACATCTGTAAAATATTTTGGTGCGTCGGCCATTGCTGTACCCGCATGCATGATTATAAAACATCCGAAACCCAGCCAACATGTGATTCCTGATATAATCAGACCCCGAACTGTTACGGGAAGTATATGAATTGCAAGCATGGAGGGCTTTCCTGCAAATGGTTGGCGGCATCTCCAGCCGCCTTAAACTGGCGGGGGACATGGGCTGAAGCATAAAATGTTAAGTCAAGTTTGGCTTTAACGGAATCGAATTTATCGCTGAATTTTTCCAGGCGTTCCTGTGCAGGCGTTCCTGCGATAGACACGCGGATTGGATCCAATACGAAGGCTGCCCTGAATGTTTACGCACATCGCCTAACCTGCCAGATTAGGCGCATTGCAGGGAGGATCACAAAATGCCATCGGACTTGCGGGTAATCTATCCGCCGCATCCCAATCCGAGTACGCCGAAATTCCGGCTTCCGGCGGGGAGTTGCGATTCTCATTTTCATATTTTCGGGCCGACGGAAAAATTCCCCTATGGTCCGACGCGGGTCTATATTCCGCCGATCGCGCCGCTGGAGCATTATCATAATCTGATGAAGGTGCTGGGCATTGACCGCGGGGTCGTGGTCCAGCCCAACGCCCACAGCTTCGACAATGCGGTTTCGCTGGACGCCATCGCCCGGTCGGGCGGGCGGCTGCGGGGCGTGATCAAGGCCAATGAAACCTTCACCACCGATGATTTCAAACGGCTGCATGACGGCGGCATCCGGGGTGTACGCTTTAATCTGATTACCGCCAATAACGGCATTGTGGACATTCCCATGTTCGAGAGCGTGATCGAGCGAATCACGCCGCTCGGCTGGTCGGTGACGTTTCATTGTCTGCCGACGGAATTGATGGCGACCGCCGACTGGCTGCGCGGGTTGGATATCCCCACCATTATCGATCATTTCGGCCGGGTGTCGTTTGCCGACGGCGTCGGGCAGGACGGTTATCAATGTCTGCTCGGGCTTATGGAATCGGATCACATGTGGACCAAGATTTCCTGCGCCGAACGGCTGACGGCGGTTGGTCCGCCGTATGAGGACGCTGTGCCCTTCGCGAAGGCGTTGCTTGATATTGCGCCCGAACGGTTGCTCTGGGGCACGGACTGGCCCCACACCCAGCGTTTCAAACCCGGTCAGCAGCCCGACGATGGCGATCTGGTCGATCTGATTCCGCTCATGGTCCCCGATGAGGCCATGCGACAGATGATCCTGGTCGACAATCCATCCAGACTGTTCTGGGCCGACTGATGGGTGAGGTTCCAAAATCATTCCCCGATCTGGAATCGGTCGAGGAGTTCATGACCCGGCCCGACCAGGCGCTCGTGGACGATCTTGCCGCCCTCGATGGCGATATCCTGATCCTGGGCGTTGGCGGCAAGATGGGCCCGACCATGGCCCGTCTCGCAAAGCGCGCGGCGCCCGACAAGCGTGTTGTGGGCGTCGCGCGCTTTTCCGAATCGGGGCTGGAGCAAAAACTCAGTGGCTGGGGAATTGAGACCATCGCCTGCGATCTGCTTGACCGTGAAGCGGTCGGTGCGCTGCCCAAAATTCCCAACGTGGTATTCATGGCGGGACGTAAATTCGGCACGTCCGGTAATCTTGAACTGACCTGGGCGATGAATGTTCTGGCGCCGGCGATTGTGGCTGAGGCGTTTCGCGATTCAAATATCGTGGCTTTCTCGACCGGGAACATCTATCCGTTCATGGACGATTCCAGCGATGGCGCGACGGAAGAAACCCCGCCCCAGGCGATGGGGGAATACGCCCAGTCCTGTTTGGGCCGGGAAAGAATTTTCGAATATTTCTCCCATCTTCACGGCACACCCGGACGCATCATCCGGCTCAACTACGCCATCGACATGCTGTATGGCGTGCTGTGGGACGTGGCGACCAAGGTGCATCGCGGCCAGCCGGTCGATGTGACCACGGGTTACGCCAACGTGATCTGGCAGGGCGACGCGAACAGCCGTATCCTGCGCTGTCTGCGCCACTGTACAACGCCTACATCGGCGCTGAATATTTCCGGTCCCGACAAAATACGCATCCGCGATCTGGCGGAAGAATTCGGCGCTCGCATGGGAAAGACCGTACAGATCACCGGGACGGAATCCGGCCGGTGCTGGCTGACCAATTCAGATGCGGCGGCGCGCCTGCTGGGGCCGCCGCTGACCGGCCTCGGAACCATGATCGACTGGGTCGCCGACTGGGTCGGTCGCGATATGCCAAGCCTGGAGAAACCAACCGCCTATGACAGCCGTGACGGATCCTTTTGAAGCCGACGGTCTGGCGCTGCATGCGCTGACCCTGGACGATGCCCCCCGGGGCGCGGCGCTCAACGCCGAAATCGGCTGGAACCAGACCGAGGATGATTGGCGCTATATGCTGGCGAATGGCGCGGGGTATGGCCGGACCAACCCGGACGGCAAGCTGATCGCGAGCGCCATGTCATTATCGTATGGCGCATTCGCGTGGGTGTGCATGGTCTTGGTGAGCCCAGATTACCGCCGCCGGGGGTTGGCGGCCGATCTCATGCGCCGGGTGAGTGACGATCTTCTGGCGAAAGGCATTGTGCCCGGGCTCGACGCCACGCCGGACGGGCGCGAGGTCTATAAACTGCTGGGATACGAAGATATTTACGGTCTCGAGCGGCTATGGGCGGCGCGCGTTGCCCCGTCGGACGAAGGGGGCGAGACGCCGGTAAACATAACACCCCTGTCCGCCGACGAAATCGACGAAATAGCCGACTATGACGCGCCGGGTTTCGGCGGCGATAGGCGCGCTTTGCTGGCCCATCTGCGGGACCGCGCGCCCGGACAGGCCTATGTGGCGCGCGCCGGACAATGGATGGCCGGCTATGTGCTGGCGCGGGATGGCCGCGAAGCGTTGCAGATCGGTCCTGTGGTCGCCGAAGACCCGTATATCGCCATCGCTTTGGTGCGCCACGCGCTGGAAGGGTACCAGGGCATTGCGGTGATCGACGCCATCGGGACCCAGACGGAATTCATCGACTGGTGTAAAAAAAGCGGATTCGTTTATCAGCGGCCCTATACCCGCATGCTGCTGGGCAGGTCCGATGCGATGGATCGGAGCGAATACATCTTCGCGCCGGCGGGCCCGGAACTGGGGTAACCGGTTCGCCGATCGAGTGATCCGTTGATGAATGCCGGCGTGTGCATGGAAACGGAACGGACAATTTGACCGAACAGTCCCGATTCCGCGACGCGATGTATGGGATCGCCTGTATTGGTTTGCTGGGCGTTTGCGGTGCGTTTCGCCGGCTGGATTGGCATGGCGAACTTCACAGCTTGATGGAAGCCGTGGCCACCGTGTTGGCGGCCATCGTCGGTGTCACGGCGTCGAGAGCATGTATCGGCCCGACGGTCGCCCGGATTATTCATCGCCACGGTGGTGAATTTTGGGGCGAGGGCGCGGTTGAAAAAGATGCTACATTTTATTTCAGACTTTCGGTTTAATTCACTGTGTAGTCGTTATACGGTGTTTCATTTGGGAGGTGTCAATGGCCGAGGGATCGATATTGTTGGTGGAAGACAATGCCGATGATGAGGAACTCACCCTTCGGGCGCTCAAACGGCATAACCTCGCCAACGAGATAGATATCATGCGCGATGGCGCGGAAGCCTCGGAGTGCCTGTTTTGCACGGGGGCGTCTTCGGACAGAAACCTCCATAAGGCTCCTTCCGTCGTTTTGTTGGATCTTATGCTGCCGAAAGTCAGTGGCCTGGATGTTCTGAAAGCAATTCGTGAAACCAAGAGCACTTCATTGCTTCCTGTCGTGGTTCTGACCTCGTCCGACGAGGAGATCGATATTGTGAGAAGCTATGAATTGGGCGCCAACAGCTACGTCAGAAAACCGGTTAATTTTGCCGAATTCAGCGAAGCCATTGCGCAACTCGGATTATATTGGCTATTGCGAAATCAATCTCCACCCAATGAAATTTGAATTCAGCGATATACTCATTTAGCAGCGGGGTTGTTTGGTGGTGTCTCCCATTAGAGTTCTGATGATCGAGGACACTGAGGCTGATGGCGACCTCGTGGTGCTGGAAATGCGCCGGCGCGGAATTGATCTCGTCTTTAAGCGGGTGGAAACAGCCGGCGACATGCGCGCCGCTTTGGCCGATGAAGAATGGGATGTGGTCTTATGCGATTATGTACTTCCGGCTTTCGACGCCATGGAGGCCTTGAAGATACTTCAGGCCCTTAAGCTGGATCTGCCTTTTATCGTTTTGTCCGGCGTGGTTCAAACGGGCGACGTGATTGAAATTCTTCGATCCGGCGCGGAAGATTTCATCGACAAGAATGATCTGGCCCGATTGGTCCCATCTGTCGAACGGGCATTGCGGGAGGCAGATGAAAGACGGGCCTTGCGTCAGCCGGAAATTGCGCCGCATGAGAGTGAAGAAAGATTTCGTGTTATCTATGAGGAAATCGCGGCGGGGATCGCGCTCGTCGGGGCTGACCGGGAAATTTTATCCGCCAATCCCGCATTTCTTCGAATTCTGAAAATTGATTCGCCGTTGGCGGCGGGGCTGAAATGGACCGACGTCGCCCATGGGGACGATCTCTCTCAATCCGTTCAATTATTTGACGATCTGGTCGCGGGTAAGATAGCTGTCCTG
>CALGIA010000086.1 GCA_937916005.1 uncultured Rhodospirillaceae bacterium | reverse complement strand
GAGACGCTGATCTATATTCTGTCCGATGATAATTTTCAGTCGATACAGCGAAACCTGCTGTTTATGTTTCGGCTTAAAAATTAAATGCTGATTTGTCCGTGGCTTGCCTTCGCGTCATCAAAACGACATGCTCGCAGATAGCAACCAATTGATCGCAGGAAATATCTGGTGACACCCGTCTCCACCCACCCGGCGTCTCCGACGGTTGGCTTGTTTGTAACCTGCCTGGTGGATTTATTTCGGCCAAGCGTCGGGTTTGCATCGGTCGCCCTGTTGGAAGCCGCCGGATGCCGGATCGTTGTCCCGCCCGCCCAGACCTGCTGCGGCCAACCGGCCTATAATGCCGGCGCGTCGGAAACGGCGGCTGAACTGGCGCGCAACGTCATTGTCTCCTTTGAAAACTGCGATTATGTTGTTGCGCCGTCGGGGTCATGCGCTGCGATGATACGGCTTCATTATCCCCGGCTTTTTCGCGATGACCCCCAAATGAAATTTCGGGCCGATGCCGTTTCCCGGAAATGCTGGGAATTGGTTTCATTTCTCGTCGATGAAATGCATTTTGAGGGACTCCTCAATGATTTCGACGGAGACGTTACTTATCACGATGGGTGTTCCGGGTTGCGGGAACTGGGCATTCGCGACCAGCCCCGCGACTTGATGGGTAAAATTGCCGGACTCGATCTGCGTGAGCTTTCCGCGCCTGATGTATGTTGCGGGTTCGGTGGCGCGTTTTGCGTGAAGTACCCGCAGATTTCTCAAGCCATGGCGGATAACAAAATCGACGATATTACCGCCACTGGCGCGGATACCGTGCTCGCCGGCGATCTTGGGTGCCTGATGCAAATCGCCGGCCGGCTGCAACGGCGGGGGTCGCCGGTTCGGGTTCGTCATATCGCCGAAGTTCTGGCCGGCATGACCGATCATCCGGCCATCGGCGAAACCAAAGAAAGCTGACCGCTCCATGCGCTCGACCAGTGACCGGTTCCCTGAAAATGCCGCCCGAGCCCTTGGTGATCCCACATTGCGTGCCGCGCTTTCGCGTTTGCAGCAAGATACCCGCGTGGGCCGTCCGGCAATTCTTGACCGCCTGCCCGAATTCAATGCGATCCGTGATGCGGCGTCCGACATTCGAACCCATGGGCTGGACCATCTCGATGTCCATCTCGAAATCTTCGAGCGCAATGTTCAGGAAAATGGCGGCCATGTTCATTGGTGTCGGACCGGTGACGACGCCTGTGCCGCCATTCACGAAATTTGCCGGGCGCGGGGCGCGAAATTGATCGTCAAGGGCAAGTCCATGGTGTCCGAGGAAATTGCCCTCAATGATTACCTTCTGGCTCAGGACCTGGAGGTCGTCGAAACAGATCTCGGCGAATATATCCTTCAACTCCGTGGTGAAACCCCAAGCCACGTGGTCATGCCCGCAATCCATCTCACCCAGGACGGCGTGTCGCAAACATTCCGCGATCATCATGATGATCTCGATGCCGGGCGCGATCTCGACGAAGCCAGAAACCTGACCGATGAAGCACGCGACAAGCTGCGTGGCAAATTTCTGGCGGCGGATATCGGCATCACCGGCGCGAATTTTCTGGTTGCCGAAACCGGAACTGCAGTCATCGTGACCAATGAAGGCAATGGCGATCTGACCCAGACCCTGCCGCCGGTGCATATCGTGCTCGCCAGTATCGAAAAAATAATACCGACGATTACGGACGCGCTTTCCCTGATCCGCGTGTTGGCGCGCTCGGCGACGGGCCAGGAAATCACGTGCTACACCACCTTTGCCACGGGCCCGCGCCGCGACGGCGATCTCGACGGGCCGGAAGAATTTCATGTGGTGCTGCTCGATAACGGCCGCGCCGACCTGCTTGGCGGCGAGTTCCGCGACATTTTGCGCTGTATCCGCTGCGGCGCCTGCCAAAGCGTGTGTCCGGTCTACGGCGCGATTGGCGGTCACGCCTATGGCTGGGTTTACGGTGGCCCGATCGGCGCGGTGTTGACTCCGGCCTTCATCGGGCTTGAAGGCGCGCGCGATCTACCCGAGGCGTCCTCGCTCTGTGGTGCCTGCGCCGATGTTTGCCCGGTCAAAATACCCATACCCGATTTGCTGCGGCGGTGGCGCCGGCGTTCTCATGGCCAAAAACTGTCACCCCCGCGTGCGCGCTGGGGGCTCGCCTTGTGGGCGTGGTTTGCAAGCCGCCCGGAGTTGTATCGCCCCGCCGCCCGGATTGCGATGGCGATCCTGCATTGGGCCGGTGGACGGCAAGGCAGGCTCCACCGATTGCCTTTTGCACGCGGATGGACGGTGTCGCGCGATTTTCCCGCACCCGAGGGCGGCACGTTCATGGATCAATGGCGGGCGAAATGACCACCGCACGGGATGACATCCTGAACCGGATCCGGCGCGCCAATGGCGGCATCGATCGTAAAAACGCGCCGACATCCCACCCTGTCCCGGCCCGCGCGCTGGGCGACCATGCGGTGTTGGTTGGCCGGTTCATCGACATGGCGCGGGAAGCCGCGGCCGGTATCTCGCGCGTCAATCACCGGTCGGACATACCGATGGCGATCTCGGCATTTCTCGCGGCGGAAAACCTGGCGGGCGAGATCAGGATTTCGCCCGATCCGCGGCTTGAAACCCTGCCCTGGGAATCCGCGCCTGACCTGTCCGTCTCCGCTGGCCGCGCCCGGGCGGACGATCCGGTTTCCGTTACCCCGGCCTTTGCGGGGATCGCTGAAACCGGAACGCTCATGGTGCATTCCGGCCCCGACACCCCAAATACGCTCCATTTTTTGCCGGAAACCCATATCGCGCTGCTGTCGACCGAGGCGATTGTCGGCGGGTATGAAGACGCCTGGGCCCGCTTGCGCGCGCGCTTTGAACGATTGCCGCGCAGCGTCACGCTGATTACCGGGCCGTCCCGGTCGAGCGATATTGAACGCAAGGTGCAAATCGGCGTCCATGGCCCGCGCCGCCTGCATATCGTATTGATCGATGGCGAAGAAATCTGACACCACCCGCCGGGGACGGCGGGTCAGCCAGGATGAGGTCGCGCTGTTCCGTCATGCCATGCGCGGCACGACGCCGATGGACGAACGAATCCGCAGCGCGCCGAACGATGAAAATGTGGACCGCTCCGCACCAAATCCTGCGCCACGGTTCCCTGCGCGCTCAAAGTCCGTTCCCTCCAGCCCCGCCAGGCAATTACCCGAACTCAGTAGCGGCGATGCCACCGGGCTCGACCGCCGCACCATGGATCGTCTGCGGCGTGGCCAGATGCGCCCGGAAGCGCGGCTTGATCTTCACGGCCATACCCAGGATGAGGCCCAGTCGGCGCTGATCGATTTCCTGCGCCGCGCACAGGGCGCGGGCAAACGCTGCGTCATCGTGATCACAGGGCGCGGTCGCATGGGCCAGGGTGGCGGTGTGCTGCGCAGCCAGACGCCGCGCTGGCTCAACTTGCCGTCGCTGCGTCCGCTGGTGCTGGGATTTGCGGTCGCCCAGCCCAAGGACGGCGGGGCGGGGGCGCTTTACGTGCTGCTCAAAAAACGAAAGAGCTAAAGAATGAATTTCGACAGATCGACGTCCTTGGCGAGACCGCTAACCTTTTCTTCCACATAAGCCGCGTCAACCTGGATCGTTTCGCCCGGCCGGTCCGTTGCGGTGAAGCTGATTTCATCGAGCAGGCGTTCCATCACCGTGTGCAGCCGTCGCGCGCCGATATTTTCGACCGACCGATTTACCTCGGCGGCCAGTCTGGCGATGGTGTCAATGGCGGAGTCGGTGAAGTCCAGCGTCACCTGTTCGGTTGCCATCAATGCGCGGTACTGCCGGATCAGGCTCGCTTCGGGTTCGATCAGAATGCGGCGCAGATCGTTTTCCGTCAGCGCATCAAGTTCAACCCGGATCGGGAGCCGACCCTGCAGTTCGGGCAGCAAATCCGATGGCTTCGCCTGATGGAATGCGCCCGACGCGATAAACAGGATATGGTCGGTTTTTACCGCTCCGTGCTTGGTGGCGACGGTGGTCCCCTCGATCAGTGGCAGCAGGTCGCGCTGCACGCCCTCGCGGCTGACATCGGCGCCGTTGCGATCCGACCGCACGGCGATCTTGTCGATTTCGTCCAGAAAAACGATGCCGTTCTGCTCCACCGTATTGATCGCCTCACGCACGACCGATTCCTCGTCCAGCAAATTATCGGCTTCCTCATCCACCAATATGGTGTGGGATTCGGAGACTGTGATCCGGCGTGGTTTTTTTTGTCCGCCGAAGGCCTTGCCGAAAATGTCGCCGAGATTGACCATTCCCATCTGTGCGCCGGGCATGCCGGGCACCTCGAATGTGGGCATGCCGCCGGCACCTGAATCCGCAACCTCAATTTCGATTTCCTTATCGTCCAGCTTGCCTTCGCGCAGCATGACGCGGAATTTCTGGCGTGTATCCGCGCTGGCGTTTTCCCCGACCAGGGCGTCAAGAACGCGTTCCTCGGCGCTTATTTCAGCCTTGGCGACCACTTCCTTGCGCATGCGTTCGCGCACCATGTGAATCGAGATTTCCACCAAATCGCGGACAATCTGTTCCACATCGCGCCCGACATAGCCGACCTCGGTAAACTTGGTGGCCTCGATTTTTAAAAACGGCGCCTGGGCCAGCCGCGCCAGCCGACGCGCAATTTCCGTTTTGCCGACTCCGGTCGGACCGATCATCAGAATATTCTTCGGCAATACTTCTTCGCGAAGATCGTCGGTGAGCTGCTGTCGCCGCCAGCGGTTGCGCAGCGCGATCGCGACCGCGCGCTTTGCGTCGTTCTGGCCGACAATATAGCGGTCCAGTTCGGAGACGATTTCCCGGGGGCTGAAGCTGGTCACAATTTCTCCACGATTACATTTTCATTGGTATAGACGCAGATTCCGGCGGCGATGCCCATGGCCTTGCGGGCAATGTCCTCCGCTTCCATGGAATCGATATCGATAAGCGCGCGCGCCGCGGCCAGGGCGAATGTTCCACCCGAGCCGATGCCGATCAGCCCGTCTTCCGGCTCCAGCACGTCTCCGGTGCCCGATATGACCAGCG
>CALGIA010000085.1 GCA_937916005.1 uncultured Rhodospirillaceae bacterium | reverse complement strand
CCATCCCTTCGCGGGCTCGGCCTATTCCATTTCGAAGGCGGCGCTGTCGGCGCTGACCCGCGAGATGGCGGTCGAGTTTGCCGAGCTTGGCGTGCGCGTCAACGCGGTCGCCCCCGGCGAAATCGAAACCGAGATGGTCGGCGCCGAATATGAATCCCTGATTCCGCGCATTCCCCTGCATCGGATGGGAACCGGCGCGGAGGTGGCCTCGGTCGTGTTCAGCCTCTGCGGCGATGATTTCGGCTATGTCACCGGCACGGAGATCTTCGCCACCGGCGGCCAGCATCTTCTTTAATCCGGCCCCATAAAAAACCCGGCGGGAATGCCGGGCGTTTGGTCCGTATGCAGCCGCGCCGTCAGATTTTGGCGCGGAATTCTTCCAGCCATTCCAGGCGGGATTTCGCCAGCCCGATGTCATGGTTGAGCCAGTCGTCGAAATAGCCCTGATCGCCGGTCAGGCTTTTCTGCAGATCGGTCAGGCGGGCAACTTCGGACCGGGACGCATCGACCATCATATCGGCCTGGTCGCGCCGTCCGTCCGGTTCCAGCAAATGCAGAAACCGGATTTTGAGCGACATGGCCAGCTTGTTCAGATCATTGAAGGGCGGGCGGATCGCGGCCAGCAGCAATTCGCCCAGTTCCGCGCGGCCTGCGTCCGTGATCGACAGGAGCGCGTCTTCGCCTTCCCCGTCGAATGCGATCAGGCCTTCATAGCGCAGCAATTCTACCGACGTGCCCATCAGTTCAAGGGACGGTCCGACGATCCGGCTGATGAAATGCCTGATTTCATTGGCCAGTTCCCCATAGGCCTTATCGCCATCCGACATCATGCCAAGCGCGGCAAGGCGGATGGTTTCCTTGGGCAGAAGTGAATTGTCACTATACATGGGCATCAGAATACCCGGCCTGGCTTAAGAAGTCCAATGTATGGCGCGTTTTTCCCGCCCCAAAATTGGCGGTTAATCACATATAAACCATGGAAACCCAGTATTTCCACCACGTCATGCCGCCGGCGACAATCTTTCAACCTTGATCTTATCGGCATGTTTCATTGCCTGGGCGAGGTCGTAGGCAGCCTGAAGGCGCAGCCACGTATCGGCGCCTCCGCCAAATGCCTTGTCGAGACGGATCGCCATTTCCGGCGAAATACCGGCGTGGCAGTTAACGATATCGGACAGCTGTTTTCGGCTGACACCAAGCCGCTTTGCCGCCTCGGTCACGTTCAACTCCAGGGGTTCCAGGCAGTCATGCCGGACGGAAAGCCCTGGATGCGGGGGATTCTTCATCGGCATCGTTCATTCCTCCTAATGGTAGTCGATCAAATCCACGTCGCTGGCGTGCCCGCCTTCAAACCGAAAGATGACACGCAGGTTACCGGACACCGTGATCGACCAGAAACCTGCCAGATCGCCTTTGAGCGGGTGTAGCCGGAAGCCGGGAAGGTCCATGTTTCCAGGCGCTGACGCTTCTTCAAGGCGGGAAAGGATGCGTTCAATCTTGGCCGCATATTCCGACTGCACCTTCCGCCGGTTTCCCTGCTCAAAAAGGAGCTTGAGACCCTTGTGGCGAAAACCCTGAATCATATGGTAAGTGTAACCACTCACCTATCATAATTCAAGTGCCATATTTCAGGTACCGTATTCCAAGGGGCTTGCCGTGGTTTAAATCAGGCGGCGAATTTCAGCTGTAGCCGGCCCCAGATTTCCGTCAGGGCGTCGACGAGTTCGCGCATTTTGTCGTCGTCATGAAGGGGCGATGGGGTGAGGCGCAATCTTTCGGCGCCCCGCGGCACCGTGGGGTAGTTGATCGGCTGCACGTAGATGTTGAAGCGTTCCATCAGTTCATCGGTAACCTGTTTGCACAGCACCGCGTCACCCACCAGCACGGGCACGATATGGGACACGGACGGCATGACCGGCAGTCCGGCCGCGGCCAGCATGGCTTTCAGCATGGCCGCGCGTTCCTGATGGCGGGCGCGAAGATCGCCGCCGTCTTTCAGCAGCCGCACGCTGGTCAGTGCGCCGGCTGCAATCGCCGGCGGCAACGCCGTGGTGAAAATGAAGCCCGCCGCGTGGCTGCGGATGAAATCGACCAGCGCCGCCGATCCGGCGATATAGCCGCCGACCACGCCGAACGCCTTGCCCATGGTGCCCTGGATCAGGGTGATGCGGTCCATCTGGCCATCCCGCTCGGCGACGCCCGCGCCGCGCGCGCCATACATGCCGACGGCATGCACTTCATCCAGATAGGTCATCGCACCGTAGCGGTCGGCCAGGTCGCAGATTTCCTTGATCGGGGAAATATCGCCGTCCATGGAATAAACCGATTCGAAGGCGATGACCTTGGCGGCGTTCTCCGGGCATTCGGCCAGAAGGCGCTCCAGATCGGCGAGATCATTATGACGGAATATCTTCTTGTCGCTGAGACCGTGACGGATGCCTTCGATCATCGAGGCATGATTCAATTCATCGGACAACAGAATGCAGCCGGGCAGCATGGCACCCAGGGTGCTCAACGCGGTTTCATTGGCCACATAGCCGGACGTGAAGACCAGCGCGGATTCCGTGCCGTGAAGATCGGCAAGCTCGCGCTCAAGCAGCACATGGTAATGGGTCGTCCCGGAAATGTTTCGCGTGCCGCCCGCGCCGGCGCCGGAATTGTCGATCGCATCCTTCATGGCGGTCAGCACATCGGGGTGCTGGCCCATGCCCAGATAGTCATTGCTGCACCAGATGGTGACCTCTTCCTTGTCCGGACCGTTGTGACTCGCGGCGTTGGGGAACGCGCCCGCGTGTCGTTCCAGGTCGGCGAATACGCGATAGCGGCCTTCGGCCTTCAGGTCGGCGATGGCGTCGCCAAAAAATTTTTCGTAATCCATGTGCGGATGCTTTCCCGTGGCGCCCAGTGAACTTGAAAATCGTGATTAACATACGCCGTTTCAGTGACGATGTGAACGCTTCGATTTGCAGATTTTGTCCGAACCTGTACGATTGGTGTAATAAATTTGTTGGATGGATGGCACCATTTCACGGTAAATTTTTCGTTAAACTATCCGTTAAGGCCGTGGGTTATTCGAAACCCGCCTCGACCCATTGTTGGGTGTCGTCCAGGGAAGCCGCGAATCGCGTGAACATGTCGCTTATTTCGTCCCCCGTGATCACCAGCGGCGGTGAAAATGCGATCCGGTCCCCCAGCGCGCGGATAATCAGGCCGTGGGCCTGCGCGCGGTTCAGCAAATAGGGGGCCACCTTGCGCGCCGGATCGAAGGGCTCGTTGGTTTCCCTGTCGGCGACAAGTTCCGCCACGGCCAGCATGCCGACGCCGTCGACCTCGCCCACCAAAGGATGGTCCGCGAATTGATGGATCCCCGCCTGCAGGAGCGGCGACGCGGCCCGGACCATGCCCAGCAGATCCATCTCCTGATATATCTTGAGGGTTTCGATGGCGACCGCCGCCGACACGGGATGCCCGGAATAGGTATATCCGTGTCCGAAAACGCCGAGCTTGTCGGAGCCTTCCGCGATGCCGCGAAAGACCTGCTCGGTCATCAGCACCGCCGAAATTGGCGCATAGCCCGACGTCAGCGCCTTGGCCGCGGTGACGATATCGGGCTTCATCCCGTATGTCTGGGAGCCCCACATATTGCCGGTGCGCCCAAAGCCGCAAATCACCTCATCGGCGACCAGCAGCACGTCATATCTGTCCAGGACCGTCTGAATTTTCTCAAAATAGCCGTCGGGCGGCAGGATGATTCCGCCGGCGCCCATGACCGGTTCGGCGAAAAACGCGGCCACCGTATCCGGCCCTTCATCGAGAATCATCTTTTCAAGATTGTCGGCCATGCGGGTCGCGAAATCCTGCTCGCTCTCGCCGTCTTCGGCCATGCGCGCGAAATGGGGGCAATCCGCATGCAGGAACCCGGCGATCGGGAGATCGAACCCCGCATGGTTGCCCGGTTGCCCCGTCACGCTGCCCGCCGCGACGGTAATCCCGTGATAGGCCCTGATGCGTCCGATGATCTTTTTCTTTTCCGGCCGGCCGATGGCGTTGTTGTAATACCAGATCATCTTGATGGCGGTGTCGTTGGCCTCCGATCCGGAATTGCAGAAAAACACCTTCGACATGGCGTCGGGCGCGATGTCGAGCAGCCTTTCGGCCAGCTCGATCTGGGGTTCGTGACTTTTCTGATTGAAGCCGTGATAAAACGACAGACGCCGGATTTGATCGGCGGCGGCCTCCGCCAGCCGTTCATTCCCGAACCCCAGGGACAGACACCAGAGCCCCGCCATGCCTTCCAGGTAGCGATTGCCGTCCTCGTCATAAATATAAACGCCTTCGCCGCGCGTCATGACCAGGGGGCCGTCCCGCTCATTGGCCAGGGCGTTGGTGTAGGGGTGCAGCAACACTTTCGAATCGCGGGCCGAAAGCGAGTTGGGGCGGGGTAGGGCGGTCATGCGGGGCGCTCCGTGTGAAGTGACGGTCGCGCCCAGTCTAGCATTGGGCAGTGTAGCATTGGAAAGTGAAAGGCGGGAGTGACGCCCACCCGCCGGTGACGCCCACCCGCCGGTGACGCTCACCCGCCGGTGACGGTCACCCGCCGGTGACGGTCACCCGCCGGTGACGCTCATGTGGCGGGGTGAGGCGGGGGAGGCGCGGCGGCGGTCGATGATGAAATCGTGGCCCTTGGGTTTGCGCAACATGG
>CALGIA010000084.1 GCA_937916005.1 uncultured Rhodospirillaceae bacterium | reverse complement strand
TGATGAATTATCCTGACAACGTAATTTCAGGCCCATTATGCGGCTTTGTCCCCCCCGTGCAAACACGCACACCTTGACCCGTTTCGTCTTGGGACCGATGATCGCCCCATCATGGATGGCGGCATAACAAACCCTAAATCTTCCCGCATCGGCGACGCGGCGCTGGCGCGACGGCTCGGCCGCGAACTGGCGGGCGATGTGTGGTTCGACGCCCATAGCCGGGGGCGCTATTCGACCGACGCATCGATCTATCAGATCGAACCCATCGGCGTAGTCGCGCCGCGCACCGTCGATGACATCGCGGCGGCCATCGATATCGCACGCGAGGAAGGCGTGCCTTTGTTGCCGCGCGGCGGCGGCACGTCCCAATGCGGTCAGACGGTCGGCGAAGCGCTGGTCGTCGATACATCGAAATATCTCAACCGGGTGATCGATTTCGATGCGAAGGCGGGCATCGTGTCGGTGGAACCGGGGCTTGTGCTGGACCATCTCAATGCCTGGCTGCGCCCCCATGGCGTATTCTTCCCGGTCGATCCATCGACCAGCGCCCAATGCACGCTGGGCGGCATGACGGCCAACAACTCGGCCGGCGCGCGCTCGCTGCGCTACGGCATCATGGTCGATAACGTGACGGCCATCGACGCCATCCTGGCCGATGGCGCGCGCCAGAGATTCGCCGAGGTTCCGGCCGATATTTCCGGGCTGAACGGGCAGTATAGGAGCCTGGTCGGGGGCATGCGCGACATGGCCCTGCGCGAGGCGGAGGAAATCGAGAGCCGCATTCCCAAGCTTCTGCGCAAGGTCGGCGGCTATAATATCGACACCATCTCGGCCCAGGGTCACAACATGGCCAAGCTGCTGGTCGGATCGGAAGGCACGCTGGGGTTCTTCAACCGGATTGAGCTTGCGGTTCAGCCATTGCCCAAGCACCGCGTGCTGGGCATCTGCCATTTCGAGCGCTTCCGCGACGCCATGGAAATGAGCCGGCATATCGTGACGCTGGACCCGTCGGCGGTCGAGCTGATGGACCGGACCATGATCAATCTCGGCCGCCATATCGGGGTCTATCGTTCCATCGTCGAGCGCTTCGTGCGCGGCGATCCGGCGGCGGTGCTGATGGTCGAGTTCGCCGGCGATACCCAGGACGAACTGATCCGCCACCTCGGCCTGCTGGGTGAATTGATGGCCGATCACGGGTTTTCCGGCTCGGTGCTGGATGCGGTCGACCCAGCCTTCCAGCGCGATATCGTCGAGGTCCGCAAGGCGGGGCTCAACATCATGATGTCCATGAAGGGCGACGGCAAACCGGTATCGTTCATCGAGGATTGCGCTGTGCCGCTGGAAGATCTGGCCGATTACACCTCACGCCTGACCGAAGTCTTTACCCGCAACGGCGTGGAGGGCACCTGGTACGCCCATGCCTCGGTCGGCTGTCTCCACGTGCGCCCGGTGCTCAACATGAAGGATCAGGGCGATGTGACCAAGATGCGCGCCATCGCCGAGGAAGCCTTCGCCATGGTGCGGGAATATAAGGGCTCCCATTCGGGCGAACATGGCGACGGGCTGTCGCGTTCGGAATTCCATGAACCCATGTACGGCAAGCGCATCGTCGATGCGTTCGCCGAGGTCAAGCGCGCCTTCGACCCGGACGGCATGTTCAACCCGGGCAAGATCGTCGACCCGCCGCGCATGGATGACCGGTCCCTGTTCCGTTTCAAGCCGGGATATACGCCCAGCCAACAGGAAACGGCTTTTGACTGGAGTGCGTGGGGCGGTTTTTCCGGCGCCACGGAGATGTGCAACAACAATGGCGAATGCCGCAAGCGAGACGCGGGCGTCATGTGCCCGTCTTACCGCGCCACGGGCGACGAACAACATGTCACAAGGGGCCGCGCCAACAGCCTGCGCCTTGCCCTGTCGGGTCAGCTCGGGGTGGATGCGCTGACGTCGGACGAGATGGCCGCCACCATGGAGCTATGCATCGGCTGCAAGGGCTGCAAGCGGGAATGCCCGACCGGCGTGGACATGGCGCGCATGAAGACGGAGTTTCTGTATCAACGTCAGAAACTCCGCAAACCGGGTTTACGGGAAAGACTGATTTCGAACCTCCCGCGCTACGCCAATTGGGCCACCCGGTTCGGGCCGCTGCTGAATTTGCGCGACCGGATTCCCGGCCTGGCTGACATCAGCGAATCCGCCCTTGGCCTCAGCGCGCGGCGAAAACTGCCCCGATGGCGACGCGACGCGTTTCGGACGCCAAGAGCCTCGGGGACCGGCCAAGCCGGCGAGGTGGTGCTGTTCGTCGATACCTTCAACACCTGGTTCGAACCGGAAAACGCGCGCGCGGCGCAGCGTGTGCTGGAGGCCGCCGGCTACAAGGTCCATGCCGCCCAATCCGCCGACAACAAAAGGCCGCTATGCTGCGGGCGGACCTATCTCGCCGCCGGGCGGATCGATGACGCGCGCCAGGAGGCGCGGCGCAGCCTGAAGGCCCTGGAGCCCTATCTGCGCGGCGGCATGAAGGTGATCGGGCTTGAGCCATCCTGTCTGCTGACCTTCCGGGATGAATACCGGGCCCTGTCGCTGGGTCCCGACGCCGAACTGTTGGCGGAAAACGCCATGCTGTTGCAGGAATTCCTGGTCGCCGAGCACGATGCCGGACGGCTGAAACTTGATCTGGCGCCGATTCACTGGAAAAAAGCGCTGGTCCACGGCCATTGCCATGAAAAGGCCTTCGCGGCATCCGCCCCCATCGCCGCGGCGCTGGCACTGATCCCCCAATTGCACGTCGAAATTGCCAAGACCGGCTGCTGCGGCATGGCCGGCGCTTTCGGCTATGAAAAAGAGCATTACGATCTGTCCATGCAGATGGCCGAACTCGATGTCTTGCCTGCGATGCGCGGGGCCGATAAAGATACCGTCATTATCGCCAATGGAACCAGCTGCCGGCAGCAAATCGCCGACGGCGCGGGCCGCGAGCCCTACCATATCGCACGGCTGTTCGAGGCCGCGCTCAAGACCTGATAAACCAAGGAAAACACAATGATCATATATGACCTGGCAGATTACGCCGTCGCCGAACGGACCAATGATATCCCCGCCGATGCCTTTCACTGGGCCAAGCGCGCGGTGATCGACTGGTGCGCCACCACCGCGCCGGGGGCGGTGGTTCAACCCGCCACGGGCATGATCAAGGCGCTGGACGAAGACATCGGACGCGGCAAGGCGCGGCTGTTCCCATCGGGTGCGCCGGCGACAATGCGCACCGCCGCGATCATCAACGCGGCAGCAAGCCATACGGTGGAATTCGACGATATTTTCCGCGATGCGCTGTTCCACGCCGGCACGCCGACCGTATCGACGGCGCTGGCCACCGCCGAACAGGAGAACCTGTCGGGCGAGGATTTCCTGCGCTGCGTGATCGTCGGATATGAAATCGGCACGCGGATCGCGCTGGTGATGGGGAGGGAGCATTACAAATTCTGGCATAACACGGCGACCAACGGATCATTCGCCGCCGCCGCCGCTGCGGGCACCGCGTTCCGCCTCGACCGGGACCAGTTCGCCAATGCGCTGGGCATCGCCGGCACCATGGCCGCCGGGCTGCAACAGACCTTCCGGTCCGACAATCTGGCCAAGCCCATGCATGGCGCGCACGCCGCCGATTCCGGCCTGCTGGCCGCTCAATCGGCCCGGCACGGCATTACCGGCGCGCTCGATATACTGGAAGGCGAAGTCGGCTACGGCGCGGCCATGAGCAAGAATTGCGACTGGTCCAAGGCGACCGAGGGGCTGGGCGAGTGGTACAATGTGACGCGCATGACCACCAAAAATCACGGCTGCTGCGGCCATACCTTTGCGGCCATCGACGGCGCCATCGCGATCCGCGACCAGCACGGCATCACGGCTGCCGATATCAAGCACGTCCGGGTCGGCGGCTATTCGGCGACGGTCGATATCTGTTCCGGAAAATCCCACAAGACCCCGGTCGAAGGCCGGTTCAGCGTGCCCTATCTGATCGCCAACGGCATCACCTATGGCAATGCGCGGCTCGAGGCCTTTACCGAGGGACGGCTCAATGATCCGCTGAATGTGGAGCTGGCCCCCAAGGTCGATGTCTATCTGGATGAAGAAATCGATTCCGGCTTCCCGCACCGCCGCGCGGCGCGCGTGACCATCGAGACCCATGACGGCAGAACCCTCGAACATTACCAGCCGACCCGTATCGGCGATCCGGACGCGCCGTTCACCGACGATCAGATCTCCGAAAAATACATGGAGCTGGCCGCGCCGGTTATGGGAGACGGCCCGGCCCGCGACCTGCTTGAAGCCTGCTGGTCGCTGGAAACCCTGGACTCGATTCACGATCTGCCGATCGGGACGGCCGCTGGCAAACTGGCGAGCGCGGGATAAGACCACAATGGACTTCAACCTGACCGAGGAACAGCGCGCCTTC